>JBCCPD010000476.1:0-3105 GCA_039025075.1 Pseudomonadota bacterium
GGGACGACTCGGCGGACGCTCGACCAAGAGCCCCTGCGGCTCTTCCCCAGCAAAGGCGTTCTTCTCGAAGCCCGCAAGACGCTCGCTGCTCCAGGCGCCTCGCGGCGCGGCGACGGGCCGAAGGCCCCCGCCGCGCCGCGCTCGGCCCAACGGGAGACGGCGACGCTCCGCGTCGACGTCGACGGGCGGGAGCGCGCGGTTGAGGATCAGGCTGCGGGTGGGGGGCCTGCCGAGGGGGGATCGGCAATCTGCGCGCGGGGGGCGCGTCAGGTCGGCGATGGGCAGGCTCGGCCGCCCATCGCGCTCGGCGTTCGGCGTCGTCGTCAGACGAGCTTGGTCGCGATCTCCGTCGCCGTCTCCAGCAGGGAGGCGGAGCCCCCGACCGGATTGCCTTCGAACCAATTGTAGCGGTCGGTCGAAAGCAGCACGAAGTGGATCATCGCCGCGAGCAGGAACAGGAACACGCCCTGCGCGACGAACACCCGGCGCGGATCGAAGACGAGCCAGATCTTGTAGAATTTTTCCATGGATCAGGGCTCCTCAGCCGATCAGGGTGCGCGAGACGGTCTCGAGGGCCGCGTAGCCGTCGGGCCCCGCGAACCAGGGACGCCACACGAACGTCAGCAGGTGGGCGACGAGCGCGACGCCCGCGAAGAGATAGAAGCCTTTGAGATAGACTTCGTGGAGCTCCTGGGCCTGCTCGTCGGTCAGGCCCGTGAAGGAGACTTCTTGTTCAGCCATAAGCTGTCCTCCGGATGGTTACGGCCGTGCGCCGCGGAGTCCCCGCGGCGGGATGCACCCCCGGTTTGGACCCGGAGGCCGCCCGGCCCCGGCTGCAGCCGAGGGTCCGGACTGGGGTTCGGCCCGTTCGCCAAATGAACGGTCCGAAGGGGTGCGCCCCGGCGAAGGAGGGGCTTTCAGCGACTGCGCGTCGGCGGCGGGTGGAGCGCGGCCGACGATCTTTTGGCGTCTCCGCCCGCGCCCGTCTCCCGAAGGCGCGGCCGGAGGGGGGCGTCTTCAATGCATGAAGACGAAGGGCAGGACGCCGGCGGCCATGGCCTTGGCCTCGCCGAACACGCCGCGGCGCTTTTCGCGCCGGCCCATCACGTCGCGGGAGGTCGGCAGGAACTGCTTGACGGTCGCTGCGGGCAGGAACGCGAGAAAGGCGACGGAGAAGTACAGGCCGTATTCCATCGGGCTCGGCTTGTGCGTCGCCTTGGTGCGCTTGGTCATGGAGGCCTCCTGCTGTCGGTTCATGTCTCAGGCCTTGTCGCTGACGGCGATGACCCGTTCGGCGTCGACGCTGGTTTCGCCCGCGTCGAGGGCGTCTTGCTCGGCCGCGTCGCGCAGGCGCTTGGCGGCCGAGATCCGGGTGAGGACGGGGTGCTTGGCCACCAGCGCGTCCAGAAGGCGCTGGGCCTCGGCGTCCCAGGGCAGATCGCGGGTGAGGCGCGTCGGCGTGGCCTGGGCGTCGTCCATGCGGGTCCCGAGGGGCAGGATGTGGAAGAGGGCGTCGAAGAGGCCCTCGCAGATTTCCTGCAGGACCCAGACGGCGCCGGCGTAGCCCATGTACGGCGTTCCCGTCGCTCGCCGGATGGCGGCGCCGGGGAAGCTCGCCGGGATGAAGGCGGGCGCGGGGCCGAAGCCGGCGGAGAGTTCGGCGAGATACATGCGCTCATTGATGGAGCCGAAGACGGCCGTGGGCCGATGCTCGGCCATCAGGGCGCGGACCTCGTCGTTGTTCGTCTTCGCGCCGGCCTTGCGGGCGACGGCGAAGGCGCAGGGCAGGCCCAGATCGCCCTCGAGGTAGTGGCGCAGGCCGCGGGCGTAGGTCTCGTTGGCGACCACCGCGAAGGAGGCGGTGGCGAAGAAGTCCTGGGTGACGGAGCGCCAGAGGTCCCACATCGGCTTGAGCGTCGAGTGTTTTTCCGTCTCGATGAAGGGCTCGGGGTCGAGGCCGGTCAGCTCGCCCAGGGTCCGCAGGAACTTGGTGGTGCTGTCGAGGCCGAAGGGGGCTTGCAGGTAGGGTTTTTGCAGAACCTCGCAGAGGGCGCGGCCGTATTCGCGGTACATGCAGACGTTGACGTCCGCATCCACAAGCCGGGCGGCGTCGGCGACGTGGGCGCCCAGCGGCCAGGTCATGTTGATCTCAGCGCCGATGCCCTCGATCAGGCGGCGCATCTCCGCCATGTCGGAGGCCATGTTGAACATGCCGTAGGCGGGGCCGATGAGGTTCACGCGGGGTTTCGCGTTCTCCTCGCGCTTCCTTTCCTTGGGCATCCGGCCCTTGGTCATGCCGAACTCGGTGAAGAGCCAAAGGCAGGCGCGGTCGGCGGACTGCCATTGGTCTTCGTCGATGGTGCGGGGAAGAAAACGCTGGATGTTGGTGCCCTGGGGGGTGACGCCGCCGCCGATCATCTCGGCGATGGAGCCGGTGACGACGACCGCTGGCAGCGCCGGGTCGAGCGTGCCCCAGGCGCGCTTCATGGCGTCCTCGGTGCCCTCGCCCATTTCTTTTTCGCTGAGGCCCGTCACCACGATGGGGAGTTCGTGGGGCGGGAGGCCGTCGGTGTAATGGAGCACCGAGGTCACGGGCAGGTTTTCACATCCCACCGGGCCGTCGATCACGCACTGAAGACCTTTGACGGCCGTAAACACGTAGACGGCGCCCCAGTAGCCGCCGGCGCGGTCATGATCTTGGATCAGCATCAGATCATCTCCGCCGCTTTGGCCGCGCGGGCCTGCTTGTCGAGCTTTTTCTGATACTTCAGGCGGAAGTCGTCGCGGATGAGGGGATCGCCCTCCCATATGCCGGCGGTGTCGGCGACGCCCACGCCGTCGAAGAAGGCCTTCATGTGGGCCATCCGCTCCTTGTTGCCGATGGCCGCGTTGACGACCTGGGCGAGGGAGCCGGCGCCGGCGGGACCCATCAGGGGGCGGGCGGAGATCAGGTTGGTGAAGTAAAGGCTCGGGATGCCAAGCTCCTTGCCCTTCTGAACCACAGGCGTCGTGCCGATCGCGAGGTCGGGCTTGATCGCCTCCATCGCAGCGCAATCATCTTCGAGGGAGGCGCGGAATTTCACCGTCACGCCATGCGCTTCCAAC
>JBCCPD010000477.1:0-3082 GCA_039025075.1 Pseudomonadota bacterium
CAGCCGGGCGTGATGCCGGCCGCGCCCCGGACCGCAGCCGGCCACCGCCTCAAGCCGCTGCCGTCGGCTACGCACAGGCTTCAGGCCCGCCCGCGACCGGCAACACCGCGCCACAAAAGCGGTAAATCGAGGTGCCCAGCTTGGATTCAGATCTGAGCGGCCGGTAGGAAGTGCCGTTTTGTCTAGCCGTTGCGCACTCTCAAAAGCAGATATGTTCAGAGCACGGTGGTGAGAGGTTGGGTTCAGAGCGCGTCAGGACGCAGCCCGACGCATGGGCGGCCGCTGTTCGCAAAGCGCAATATTTCTAGCAGCCAGCTCGCTTCAGATATGGAGTTGAAGTCGGTTGCAACGTTGCTGCGGCCCGCAACGGACATGTGCTCGCGAGTTTCCTCCGATCTCAGAAGCGCCTCGATCCGGGTTCCTAGGGTTTCCACATCCCCCGGTGGAACCGCGAACCCCGAGACGCCGTCCTCCACCAGCTCCTGTACCCCGGCCACGCGACTGGCGATCACCGGAACTCCGGCCGCCATCGCTTCCATCAGCACCACCGGCACGCCCTCGGCGAAGCTGGGCAGGACCAAGATGTCGGATTGCGCGAGGTGTTCAGTCACCTGGTCCTGGGATTGGTAGCCGGTGAACTCCACGTGCTCGGCCACGCCCAGCGTCTTCGCCTTCGCCTCCAGCCAGGCGCGGTCGGGGCCGTCTCCGACCAGGCGAAGGCGAACCGTCGAATGTGCCTCGCGCACCTTGGCGAACGCCTCCAGCAGGACGCCCAGGCCTTTGATGCGTGCCAGGCGCCCGACGAAGAGCAGCAGGGGCCGTTCCGGATCGCGCTGCGGGGGGCGGTCGTAGCGGGCCGGGTCCACGCCGCAATGGACGATGTGCAGCTTCTCCCAGTGCTCGGGGTCCGAAAACAGCATCGCCTGGGAGCGGCAGAAATGGCTGATGCAGGCCACGAAGCGCGCCCGGGCGATCTTGACGTCGATGCGCCAGCGCCTCGGCTCGAAGAAGATCGCCGGGCCGTGCATCGTGAAGGAGAAGGGGATGCCCGACAGCTCCGAGGTCAGCATGGCGACCGAGCAGCTGGAATTGGCGAAATGGTTGTGCAGGTGACGCACGTTCTTGCGCTGCAGGTGGCGGGCGAGGACGCCGGCCTCGGCGAAGTAGAACAGTTGGTAGAGCAGCCCCACGGGTCCCGGTCCGCCCGAGCGCAGGGCCAGCCATAGGGCGCGCAGCCAGCGCAGGGGCGCGGCGCGCAAAAGCTGGAAATGATCCGAGAGCAGGCGGATCGGGTTTCGGGCGGCGTCGAGCACGTTGAAGGTGGTCGCGGCGGCCTCCTTCTGCTCGGGGCCCACATGGTGCGACGGGTCGGTGCGGCGGACCGAGCAGGTCAGCACCGTCTCCCCCAGCTCGCGCAAGGCCAGGATCTCGCGCAGCACGAAGGTGTCCGTGGCGCGGGGGAACTCGCCGGTCAGATAGGCGAGGGGGCGCGGGTCGGGCGTCTCAGTCATGCCGGGGGCTCCGCCGGGGCGGCGTCGGCCGCGACCAGAAGGGCCCGCTGGCGAGACGCGTTCCAGATCAGGGGCTTGAAGCGGGCCTCGAAGCTTTCCGCCCGCAGGACGCCGGGCAGGCGGCGAGGCAGGGCGGGCCAGAGATCGCCGAGAGTGGAGACGGCGGTCGCGGCCAGGCGCAGGGGCTTGCGGGGCAGCGAAACGATTTTCTTAGGCCAGCCGGTCTCCTGAAGACGCGACAGGTGGGCGCTGCGCAGGGGCGGGTCCGGGTCGATCAGGTTGATCGCCTCGAAGGGACCGGCCTCGGGGCCCGCCTCATGGCGCGCGACCGGCGTCAGGGCGGCGGCGAGGATCGTCCGGGCGCAGAAATCCACGTCGACGGTGGGCAGCGCGGCGTCCGGACCGATCGTGGCGAGCCGGCCGCCCAGCGACAGGCCCAGGCGCGCCGTGCTCAGCCGGTCCAGCGCGACGATGGCCCCGGGGCGGACGACGCGGATCTCGAGCCCCTCCTCCTGCGCGGCCGAAAGCGCCAGCGCCTCCTGCGCCAGCTTGCCCCGGCAATAGGCGTCGCGCCGCTCGGGCGAGGGCTCCAGCGGCGTGGTTTCATCGAGCTGCGCGCCGTCGGGCAGGGCGGCGTACCCGTAGACGGCGAGCGAGCTGACCAGGACCAAGCGCGGCGCGGTTCCGGCCTGGGCGCGGCGCCTCGCGAGGGCGGCCAGCAGCCGGCGCGTCGGCGCGACGGTGTCCCGGGCCTGCGTCCGGTCGTCGCCGGTAAAGGCGGCGGCGGCGTGGATCACCGCCTCGGCCCCCTCCAGAAGCGCGTCGAGCGCCAGGTCTGCGTCGCCTTCAGGCGTTTCGGAGAGGTCTAGGCGATGCAGCTCCGCCCGCGCCGCCCAGGGCGCCTCGCCCGCCACGTCGCGCCGGACGACGGCGCGCAGCGTCAGGCCGCGGTCGAGCGTCGTCTGGGCGATCCGGGATCCCAGGAACCCCGCGGCGCCGGCGAGGACGATCGGGCGCACAGTCATGCCAGCGGCTCCAGCGGCTCGAAGCGCGTGCGGGGGCGGTAGGGCATGGCGGGGCCGTCCGCCGCCTCGGCGTCGGGGTCTATCGCCCTGTGGCAGGCCAGGGTCGTCTCGGCGACGTGGAGCAGGAAATGCCCGTCGAGATAGGGTTTCCGACCGACTTTGGCGGCCGCGGCCATGTCCGCGATCGCCCGGCAGAAATCCCGCGACTGGGAGCCGCGATAGGCGGCGATGCGCTCCCGCCCGCCCAGGGGCTTGAGGCGTCGCGCCCGAGGCGACAGGAACCGCCGCCGGCGCAGGGTCATGTAGCGGCGCAGGCGCACCGGCGTGTCGTCCCGGCGCGGATCCTCCACGTCCAGCACGCCGTCGTCGCCGAAAAGGCGCAGGCGATGGTCGTGGTCCGCGTAGAGCCCGTTGGTCAGCCGCGCCACGACGCCCGAGGCGAAGACCAGCGAGGCGACCGAAAAGTCAGGCGCCGGGGTCAGGCGGCGACCGGGAACCTTCTGGGGGACGAGGGTCTCCGAAAAGGCCGTCATTCGCTCCACCGGG
>JBCCPD010000478.1:0-3065 GCA_039025075.1 Pseudomonadota bacterium
ACGGGCTGCGGGTGGATTTCAGGGGCGAGCTGTTCCCCGGCTCCGCCGCGCTGCTGGCCTGGGCGGACAGCCTGCGGGAAGTGCGCACGATCTGCTGGTGCGGGCGCAAGGCGACCATGGTGGCGCGTCTGGACGCCGACGGACGCGCCCTGACCGAGGGCGCTCAGGTCGAGGTCGGGGGCAACGAGCGCTACGTCTCGCTCTGCCGGCGGCACTGGCGCGAGGCGGTGGAGGGCTAGGGCGACCGCCGCGCCCGCGGATCACGCGGCACGCGGGCGTCGGCCCGCCAGGCCCAGACCCGCCAGGGCGGCGGCGAAGAGCGCGAGCGCCGGAGGCAAGGGCGCCTCCCCCGAGGGCGGGGGCGGCGGGTCGACCACGGCGGTCTCCCCCTCGATGCCGACGGTGAAGCCGTTCCAGTTCTCCGCGGTCAGGCTTTCCCAAGAGATCTGGTCGAAGGAGCCGGAGAAGCGGATCGTGCCATGGGGCTCGTTCTCTCCGATCAGCTCGTAGAAGGTTTCGCCAGGCTCCACCACGAGGTTCTTGGTGAGCGTGCCGCCGCCCCAGAACCCGTCCGCGTCGACCACGCCGGACCCGTCGAGATCGGCCCGCGTATGGATGAGCACCATGAAGTCCTGGTCGATGAACCGATAACCGTTGCCGTTCAGGCTGACGACGGAGAAGAAGAGGTTCGACACCGGCTCGGAGAACGTCAGGGACTGCAGGCCCTGCCGGCTGAGCGCGATCATCTCGGCCGCCGGCGGGGCTTTGTCGACGCCGATGCCCGGCCAGAGGGACGTGTAGGGACTGTTGGCCGTGCGGGGGGTGAAGTAGTCGATGCCCGTGCCGGTCTGGATGAAGGCGACGCCCTGCGGATTGTTGCAGGTGACGTCGATGAAGCCGCCGCCAAGCTTGGCCATCTGCCCGAAGGCGGTGAAGCCGTTGGCGTCGGAGCTCGACTGCCAATCCGTCCACTGCACCTGCAGCGCCTGCGACGGCGTCGAGACGAGCGCCATCAGACCGGCGGCGAAAAGAGCGCGGAGCATGTTCGGAGCCCCCCCTTGGCCGCGTTTCCCTGGCTTGCCAAAGCATGAGCCGCCGAGCGCCGCCAAGCCGGGGGCCTTGAAACCGCCATCTCCGCTGCCTACGCTTTCGGGGTGAGGAGATGCAGCCGCGCCGGGCATTGGCGCGGCTGCGTTGCGTTTCGGGCCGGCCCCTCGCCGCGAGACGAGAGGCGCGGCCCCGCGGACGAAGGAGTCGACGCGATGGAAAAGGTTCCGATGACGGAGCGGGGGTTCCGCGACCTGGACGCCGAGCTGAAGACGCTCAAGACCCAGGAGCGTCCGGCCATCATCCGCGCCATCGCCGAGGCGCGGGAGCATGGCGACCTGAGCGAGAACGCGGAGTATCATTCGGCCCGTGAGAAGCAGAGCTTCATCGAAGGGCGCATCCAGCAGCTGGAGGGTCTGATCTCCCGCGCGGACGTGATCGACCCGGCGAAGCTGTCGGGGGCGATCAAGTTCGGCGCGACGGTGCGGCTGGTCGACGAGGACACCGAGGAAGAAAAATCCTACCAGATCGTCGGCGAGGCCGAGGCGGACCTGGCGCTGGGGCGGCTGAACCTGAAGTCGCCGCTGGCGCGGGCGCTGATCGGCAAGGACGAGGGCGACAGCGTCGAGGTCATGACCCCCGGCGGCGGCAAGAGCTATGAGATCCTGAAGGTGGATTACGTCTGAGGCCCCGCGGGGCGTCGGGCGGAGCGGGCGGTTGAGCGGGATGCTCGGGGCCGTGGCGATCGGCGCTGCGTGGCTCGCGGCGGCCGCGGGTCTGGCGGCCGCGGCGACGTCGGGCGCGCTGCCGGTCGCGGCCGAGGGGTTCGGCGTGGCGCTGGCCGTTTCGGTCGTGGTTATGGCGCCGGCGGGCGCGATCGGGCTGGCGGCGTGGCTGCGGGCGGAGGCGCGGCGCGAGGCGGCTCGGCTGTTCGAGCGGGTCGCGGCCGTGGACGCGGCCTTGGCGGCCGCGGTGGAGGCGGCGGGCGCCGAGGGCGCGGCCCCGCCTTCCGCCGCGGGGGTGGACGGCGAGACGCTGGGCCGCGCGCTGTCCAATGCCGCTCGGGAAGCTCTGGATGGGGAGCGCGAGGCCATCGCGTGGCGCATGGCCGAGCTGGCGGAGACGCAGCGGCGGCTGGACGCCGCCGTGGCCGCGCTGAGCGAGGCGGCGGCCGTGCCTGCGCCTCTTGTGGTCGAGGCCGAGGCGATGATGGACGACGACGCTGCCCTGGAAGCGCTCGCTGCGCCGCGCGCGTCCGTTCCCGCCGCCCCGCCGCGTCCGGCGGAGGAGGATGCGCGTCAGCCCGGCCTGCCTCTGGTCGACGATGAGATCTTCGGCGACGCCGGCCTGGACTGGGGCGTCGTGGCCGCGGCGCTCGATTTTCCGCGCCATGCGGGCGATGCGGACGGGTTCGCGGCGCTCGACGCGGCGCGGCGGGACCGGGGCGCGGGGGAGCTTCTGCAGGCGGCGGAGGATGCGCTGACGCTGCTGTCGCTGAAAGGTCTTTACATGGAGGATCTGGCGGTGCGCCACGCCTCGTCCGAGACCTGGCGGCGCTTCGCCCAAGGGGAGCGCGGGCCGGCGGTGCGGGCCGCCGGCGGCGTCGAGGCGCCCGACGCGGTGGCGACCGTGCGCGAGCTGATGAAGTCGGACCCGGTGTTCCGCGACACGGCTCTGCACCTGATGCGCCGCTACGACGCCCTGCTGCGGCGGACCGTGGAGGCGCCTGAGGGCGAGGCGCGGCTGCTCAGCCTGGCGGACAGCCGCACGGGGCGGGCGTTCATGACGGTGGCGCAGGCCTCCGGCGTCTTCGATTGACCTGGGCGCGCACGGTCGTCGGCCGGGCGCCTCGAGGCGTCCTCCGGCGCCGCGTCCGCCGCCTTCGCGCCGGCGCCGAGGCGGCGGAAGGGGGCTCGACGCCCCCTTTCGGCGCACACGCCGGCCAGGGGCGCCTCAGCTTCGGGCGGAAAGCGCCGTGACGGCTCCCGCGCCGATCAGGCAGCCGCCGCCGGCGCGGG
>JBCCPD010000479.1:0-3054 GCA_039025075.1 Pseudomonadota bacterium
CGCCTCGTAGCGCGCCTCCCCGTCCCGGCCGGCCGCCGCGTCCGCCCAGACGTGCCAGCGGGACCGGTCAGAGCCGGGCGCCTGCGACAGGATTTCGGCCAGCTGCGCATAGAGATCCGGCCCGCCCGAAGCGGCGAGCCGCAGCGCCTCCCCCGCCGACCCTTCCGCCAAGGCGGCCAAGGCCGGCGACATCTGCGCCGACGGGTCCGCCTGAGCCACCGCCGCGGCCAGATCCTCGGGGCTCAAGGGCGAGAGCGGCAGAGCCCGGCAGCGGGATCGGATCGTGGGCAGCACCCGGCTCGGCGCATGGCACACCAGCAGGAACAGGGCGCGGGTCGGCGGCTCCTCGATCAGCTTGAGCAGCGCGTTGGCGGCCTGCGGGTTCATCTCGTCCAGGCAGTCGATCACCGCGACGCGCCAGCCGCCATCGGCGGCCGACTGCTCGAACAGCGTCTTCAGCCCGCGCGCGTCCTCGGCGGAGATGCGGGTCCGCAGGCGCTTGGCCTTGTCGTCCCAGCCGCGGCGCAGAAGGCGCAGGCGCGGCTCGCCCAGGCTCGCCACGCGCCGGAACTCAGGCGAGTCGGGCGCCAGGTCCAGCCGCAGCGGCGCCGCGCCCGCCTCCCCTCGCGCCGCCAGAACGCCGCGCGCCAGCCTCCAGGCCAGGGTCGCCTTGCCCACGCCTCTAGGCCCCGGGATCAGCCAGGCGGGATGCAGCCGCCCCGCATCCCAGGCCTGAACGAAGGCGGCCTCGGCCGGCGCATGTCCGAACAGACGCGACGTCTCTCGCGGGTGCGGCGCGCCCTCGGCCCGATCAGGCTCGGGCGGCGGATCGTCGGCGAGGGCGGCGGGGCGGCGGGCCATGGGCGGGCTTTCGGTGGACGAGGCCGCGGCGCGCCTCTCGCCTCAGCTTACGCCCGCGGCGGCCGGATGCACGGGGAAACCGCGTGCGGACCCTGCGCCTCTCTCGCGGTCGTCGTCGCGGGGGGTGCGGCGCCGACCCTCAGCCCCTCAGCCCGCCGGCGTCGCAACCGTTTCTCCGGGCCGAACGATCGGATCGGCGGCGTTCAGCGCCTCCCGCGCCAATCCGGCGGTGGCCCTCCAGCCGGCCTGGAAGGCCGCCATCTCAGCGGTCGGAACGACGTCCTCGATGGTCTCGAAGCGCCCGCGGCAGCGGTCCTCCACCACGCCCAGCAGAGCATCCGGGCCCTCGTCCGCGCGATAGGCCTCGATCATCGCCTGCGCAGCCGGCCGCTGCAGCGACTCGAAGGCCAAAAGCGCCTCGGGCCCGACCCCATGATCCAGGAACGCGCGCCCCAGCCGACGCGCGTCCATGATCGCCTGGCTCGCGCCGTTGGAGCCGACGGGCCACATGACATGCGCCGCGTCGCCCATCAGCGACACGCGCCCCTCGGTCCAGAACGGCAGCGGGTCCCGGTCGACCATCGGATATTCGTAGATCGTCTCCGTGGCGCGGATCAGGGCGGGCGCGTCGATCCAGTCGAAGCGCCAGTCCGCGAAGCGCGGCAGAAAGACCTCCGCATCGACGCGCCGGTTCCAATCCTCGCGCGTCCAGCCGCCGGCGGGATCGACGCGCAGCTCAGCGATCCAATTGACCAGCGCTTCGCCATCCGCGTCGACGTCGGAGATGGGGTAGGTCACGAAGCGCTGGGTCATCGACCCGATCAGGGCCATCGAAGCCTCGCGGAACGGCTGCGCCCGCACGGCGCCGCGCCACAGCACCGCGCCCGACCAGACCGGAGCGCCCTCGTCCGGATGCAGCCCCGCGCGGATCGCCGAGTGCAGACCGTCCGCGCCGATCAGCACCGAGCCCTCCTCCAGCCGGATCCCGTCCGCCGTCTCGACCCGAGCGGCGACGCCGCCGGCGCGCTCTTCCCATCCGATCACGCGCGCGCCGGGAACCAGCGCGCCCGCCGGCAGACGCGCCTGCGCCGCGCGCCAGAGCGCCATCTGCAGCTCGCCTCGATGCACCGAGAATTGAGGCCAGCGATAGCCGGCGGCGAGGCCCCGCGGCTCCCGCCAGATCTCCAGCCCTTCGGTCGAATAAAGCCCCCATTCGCGGGTCGCCACGCCGAAGCCCGGCAGCAGGTCCATCAGTCCCAGCTCGTCCAGCTCCCGCACCGCATTGGGCTGCAGGTTGATGCCGACGCCCAAGGGGCGCGGCCGCGCCACGCTCTCGAAGAGCCGGCAGGGCGCGCCGATCTGATGGCAGGTCAGCGCGAGCGCGAGCCCGGCCACGCCGCCTCCGGCGATCAGAACGGTCATGCCTTTTCGAAGCCTCCCGCCGCCCAACGACGTCGCCAGTCTGCGCCCCGCCGGCGGGGGCCGGCAAGACGCCGCGCTTGACGGGCCGCGCGCGACCCGGCGACCTTCGCCCGATGGCCGACGTCTTCACCCTGGAACAGCGCGCCCGCGTCATGGCCGCGGTCAAGGGCAAGGACACCCGGCCCGAGCTGCGCCTGCGCCGCGCGCTGCACGCGATGGGCCTGCGCTTCCGCCTGCAGGGCCGGGCCCGGGGCGGACGTCTGCCGGGGCGCCCCGATCTCGTCTTCGCCTCCGCCCGCGCCGCGGTTTTCGTCCACGGCTGCTTTTGGCACCGGCACGAGGGCTGCCCCCGCGCCACCACGCCGGCGAGCCGCATAGACTATTGGGGCCCCAAATTCGCCCGCAACGTCGCCCGCGATCGCGAAGCGCTGGAGGCGCTGGCGCAGACCGGCTGGCGCACGGCGGTGGTTTGGGAATGCGTCCTGGGGGCGAGACAGGCGCCCCGGACGGCGGAGCAGGTGGCGGCTTGGCTGCGCTCGGGCGATCCTCTGCTGGAGCTTCCGGCCGGGACCTGATCCGCCCTTGATCCGCCCCGGATCCGCGACTTGCCGCCCGCCCGCTCACCCCGGTCCGTCGCGGATCAGGGCCTCGACCGGCGCGCCTCGGGTTTGAGGCCGCCGAGCCGATGCGCGGCGCGGCGGGGGTGGGCGGGCGGGGCCCGCGCCGCGGATCGGCGCGGCGGGCGGCCGCCCAGGGGGCGTCGGCCCGCGC
>JBCCPD010000480.1:0-3029 GCA_039025075.1 Pseudomonadota bacterium
CGGGGCGCCCGGAATGGCGGATGTTTCGAGGGCTTCGAAAAGAACGCCTTTGCTGGGGAAGGCCCGCAGGGGGCCTTTTCCAAGCGTGCGCCGAGTCGCCCGCCGCCTCAAGGCCGAGCCCCTTCGGGGTCGCTCCGCTGCGCTGCGCGAGCCTTGACCCGGCGGACGACTCGGCTTTGCCGGCGGGCCGGGCGCGCCTTCCGCCCATGGCCGTCCTACGTTGACTCAAACATCATCTTGTCCCACCACACGCCCCGTCGCCGCACCTGCGCGGCCGCGTCCTCCGAAGGCGCGGCCCCGCACGCGGCAATGGCATTCCCAGGGAGAGCTCCACGATGAAAACGACCCTCCTGGCCACCGCGGCCTCCGCCCTCGTCCTGACCGCCGGCCTCGCCAACGCCGACGGGCACGAGGTCAAGATCGGCGTCCTGCTCGGCTACACCGGACCCATCGAATCCCTCACCCCCGGCATGGCCGACGCGGCCGAGCTGGCCCTGACCGAGATCAACGCCGCCGGCGGCATCCTCGACGGCAAGACCCTCGTGCCCGTCCGCGCCGACTCCACCTGCGTCGACGCCGGCGCCGCCGCCGCCGCGGCCGAGCGCCTGGTGACCTCCGAAGGCGTCTCGGCCGTCATGGGCGCCGACTGCTCCGGCGTCACCATCGCCACCCTGAACAACGTCGCCATGCCCAACGGCGTCGTCATGATCTCCCCCTCCGCCACCTCCCCGGCCCTGACCACGATCGAGGATGACGGCCTCTTCTTCCGCACCGCCCCCTCCGACGCCCGCCAAGGCGCCGTCCTGGCCGACATCCTGACCGACAAGGGCATCACCGAGATCGCGGTCACCTACACCAACAACGACTACGGCAAAGGCCTCGCCGACAGCTTCCAAGCCGCCTTCGAGGCCGCCGGCGGCTCCGTCCCGATCTCCGCGGCGCACGAGGACGGCAAGGGCGACTACTCCGCCGAGGTCGGCGCGCTGTCCGCCGCCGGAACCGACTGGCTCGCCGTCTTCGGCTACGCCGACCAGGGCGGCGTCGGCATCATCCGCTCCTCCGTCGACGCCGGCGCCTTCGACGGCTTCGTGCTCGGCGACGGCATGTTCGCCCAAAGCCTGATCGACGCCATCGGCTCGGATCTCGAAGGCACCATCGGCGCCGTGCCCTGGTCCGAAGGCGAAGGCTCCGACGCCTTCGTCGCCACGGCCGAGGCCGCCGGCGTGGACCCCGACGGCTCCTTCCGCCGCGAAAGCTACGACGCCGCCGCTCTGATCGCGCTCGCCATGCAGGCCGCCGGCTCCCACGATCCGGCCGAGTTCAAGGACCAGGTCCTCGCCGTCGCCAACGCGCCGGGAGAGCCGATCCTGCCCGGCCAGCTCGACCGCGCCCTCAAGATCCTCGCCGAGGGCGGCGACGTCGACTATATCGGAGCCACCAACGTGGAGCTGATCGGCCCCGGCGAAGCCTCCGGCACCTATCGCGAATACGAGGTGCAGGGCGGCGAATACACCACCGTCCAGTTCCGCTGATCTCTCTCCTCTCGGAGGCTCCGGCCCGGCGCGTCCCCCGCGCCGGGCCGTTTGCGAGGTCCCGCATGGCCCGTCCTGCCTCGGATCCCATCGCGCGCCGCCGCCCGGCGGCGTTAACGCACTGGAAACCCGACTCCGACGCTGTGCGCACGCAGGCTGCACGCCGGCGGGACGTCCGCATGACATTTGCGGCAAGTCCGGCGTACGCGCCGTGCACCCTCGGTGCACCGACGTTGCACGCTCGCGGCACGCGAAACCGAGGCCCCTCCGCCCTATGATCCGCGTCGAAAACCTCACCAAACGCTTCGGCGGCGTCGCCGCGGTGGACGACGTGACGTTGGAGATCGCGCCCGGAACCATCACCGGCCTCATCGGCCCCAACGGCGCCGGAAAGACCACGCTTTTCAACGTCATAGCGGGCGCTTTTCCGCCCTCGTCGGGCCGCGTGACCCTCGACGGAGAGGACATCACCGGCCTCCCCCCGCACGACCTCTTCGCCAAGGGCCTCCTGCGCACCTTCCAAATCGCCCATGAATTCAGCACCTTGACGGTGCGCGACAACCTCATGACCGTCCCCCCGGCCCAGGCCGGAGAGCGCCTGTGGGACGCCTGGCTGCGCCCCTCCCTGGTCCGCACCCAGGAAGCCGACAACCGCAAGAAAGCCGAGGAAGTCATTGATTTCCTGCAGCTCTCCCAAGTCGCCGACGAGCTGGCCGGCAACCTCTCCGGCGGCCAGAAAAAGCTCCTCGAACTCGGCCGCACCATGATGACCGAGGCCCGCATCGTGTTTCTGGATGAAGTGGGCGCCGGCGTAAACCGCACTTTGCTCAACACCTTAGGCGACGCCATCCTCCGCCTAAACGTCGAACGCGGCTACACCTTCTGCATGATCGAGCACGACATGGACTTCATCGGCCGCCTCTGCGACCCGGTGATCGTGATGGCCGAAGGCAAGGTCCTCGCCCAAGGCCCTGCGGAGACTGTGAAAAACGACGAGCGGGTCATCGAGGCCTATCTCGGCCGCGGCCTCAAGAACCGCCCCGGCCTGCGAAGCGCCGACGCATGAGCGACGCCTCCCAACCCCCCGTCCTCATTGGCGATTCGATGACCGGCGGCTACGGAGGCGCCGACATCCTCCACGACTGCACCCTCGCCGTGAACGCGGGCGAGATCGCCGTCATCGTCGGCCCCAACGGAGCCGGCAAATCCACCGCCATGAAGGCCGTTTTCGGCATGCTCTCCCTCCGCGAGGGCCAGGTTCGCCTGAAAGATCAAGCGATTACCGACCTCTCCCCCCAGGACCGCGTCAAGGCCGGCATGGCCTTCGTCCCCCAGACCGGCAACGTCTTCACCACCATGACGGTGGAAGAGAACCTCGAAATGGGCGCGTTCCTCCGTGAGGACGACATCGCCGAGACCCTCGACATGGTGTACGGGCTCTTCCCGATCCTGAAGGAAAAACGCCGCCAGGCGGCCGGAGAGCTCTCGGGCGGCCAG
>JBCCPD010000481.1:0-3006 GCA_039025075.1 Pseudomonadota bacterium
ACCGGGGGGCCGGCCAAGGCGGCCGTGGTCAGCTCGGCCATGATGGGCTCGCTCTCGGGCTCGGCCATCGGCAACGTGCTGACCACGGGGGTCTTCACCATCCCGCTGATGATCCGCCTGGGCTATCGCCGCGCCTTCGCCGGAGGGGTGGAGGCGGCGGCCTCCAACGGCGGGATCATCATGCCCCCGGTGATGGGCGCGGTCGCCTTCATCATGGCGGAGTTCGTGGGCCGTCCGTATCTGGACATCGTCGCCGCCGCGGCGATCCCGGCGGCGCTCTACTTTCTGGTGATCTTCGTGACCGTGCATGCGGAGGCGAAGAAGCTGGGTCTGTCGACCATCCCCAAGGCCCTGCTGCCTTCCGCCTGGCGCCTGCTGAAGCGCGACGGCTACCTGCTGCTGCCTCTGGCGCTGATCATCGGCGCGCTGCTGGCGGGCCGGTCCATCGTCAACGTCGCGGTTCTGGTGAGCGGCGCGACCTTCCTGATCGCCGTCGCGCAGCCGCGGCGGCGGCTGTCTCCGAGGGCGCTTCTGGCGGTGCTCGAGGAGACGGCGCGGGCCACCGTGGGCCTGTCGGTCGCCGCGGCGGCCGCGGGCATCATCCTGGGCGCGATCTTCGCCGTGGGGCTGAGCTTTCAGATCGCCCAGGCGGCGGCGAACGCGGCGGGCGATCAGCTGTGGCTGCTGCTGCTTCTGGCGGCGGTGATGTCGCTGATCATGGGCATGGGCATGACCGCGGTGGCGATCTACCTGACGCTGGTCGCGACGATCATCCCCATCCTGCAGCTCGCGGGCGTGCCGCCGATGGCCGCGCATTTCTTCGCCTTCTGGTACGGCATCATCTCCAACATCACGCCGCCCGTGGCGCTGACCGCCTTCGCCGCGGCCCCCATCGCCCGCGCCGGCCCGATCCCGGTCGGCATCGAGGCCTCCCGCCTCGGCGTCGCCTGCTTCTTGCTGCCGGTCCTCTTCATCTACTCGCCGGGCCTGCTGCTGGAGGCGGAGGGGCCCGAGATCGTGCGTGCCGCGCTCGCCTCCGCCGGCGGGCTCTGCGCCTTCGCCCTGGCCACGGTGGGCTTCGCCCGAGGGCCGCTCGCGCCCTGGCAGCGCGGGGCGCTGCTGATCGCCGCGGCGCTGATGATCGCGCCTGCCGCGGCCGCCAACCTCGCCGGCGCGGCGGCCCTGGCGGGCGTTCTGCTGATCAACCGGCCGGGCGAAGCAGCGCCGGCCGCCGCGGCGAGCGAGGAGCTCGCGTCTTCCGAGGCGCCGTCCCTCCTGGCTCGGATGGCCGGCGCCCGCATCGCCGCGGACGCCGAGGCGGAGGCGCCCGCGCCCAAGCCCGCCTCCCTCCGCAGCGAGGCGGAGACGGAGGCGATGGTCCGCGAGGTTCTGGAGGACGCGCCGCTCGACCGCTCCGAGGATGCCTCGGGACCTTGGCATTGGGGCGCTTGGGCGCTGGTCGCAGGGGTCGCCGTCGCCTTCGAAGGGGCCGGCGCGGTGTTCCTGCAGGCGCGCGAACCGCTGCTCTGGACCCTTCTGATGGGCGTGCTTTCGGTGCTTCTCGCGGCCGGAATCACGCTTTTTTGTCGTCGATCCGCCGTCGTTTCGCGCTCTGCGACCGCCTGAAACCGCTTGTTCGGAGCGGAAAACGCGGCGTTTCGGCGGCCCCGGAGACCGAAAACGGCGGCGATTCAGGTCGATCGCGAGGGTTTTCGCGGCTCGAAAGCCGTCGGACGGGCGGGGTTTCGGGTCGAAAACCCGCTTCGATGCCGCCTTTGGGCGCGCCGATGCGGCTCGAAACCCAAGGTTTGAATGCAGCTTTCGGACGTTGCGTCCGCTGATCTCGGCGCTATCGTTGCGCTCACATATCAAGCGTCGCTCATGACGCATCAGGGAGAAAACAGATGTCCTACATGTCCCGCGCGGCGATCGCGGCCTGCGCCGTCGCTGCGCTCTCGGCGCCCGCCTCGGCCACCCAGTTCGTGCGCATGGTCTCCGGCCCCTCGGGCGGGTCCTGGTACCCGCTGGCCGCCAAGATCATGGCCGTGATGCAGGATGAGATCCCCGGGATCGCCACCTCCTCCACCTCGGGCGGCGGCATCTCCAACGTGATGTCGGTGAACGGCGGCGACGCGGAGGTCGGCTTCTCCTACGCCCACACCACCGCCAACGGCTTCAACGGCGTCGGCAAGTTCGACGGCAAGCAGGAGAACGTGCGCCATCTGGCGACGCTCTACGGCTCGATGTTCCAGGTGGCCGTGCGCGCCGACAGCGACATCCAGTCCATCGAGGACATGGCGGGCGCCAACATCTCGCCCGGCAAGGCGCGCTGGACCGGCACCGCGTTCGCGGAGTCCATCCTCGGCGCCTACGACATCACCTTCGACTCCATCAAGGAAAACGGCGGCACGGTCCACCATGTCGGCTACACCGAGTCGATCGCGCTGATGAAGGACGGCCATATCGACGTCTTCATGGCCGCCACCAACATGCCCCAGGCCAGCTTCCTGGAGCTTGAGCAGTCCCCGGGCATCCGCTTCATCGGTCTTCCGGCGGAGGTGCAGGCCGAGCTGGTTGAGAACAACCCCGGCTATGTTCCCGGCACCATGCCGGCCGGCGTCTATGAGAGCGTGACCGAGGATCTCAACTCCCTCGGCATCGTGGTGAACTTCATCGTCCACAAGGACATGCCCGACGATCTGGTCTACCAGATGTGCAACGTGCTGTGGGACAACCATGCCCAGTTCGCCGAGGTGAAGTCGGTCTGGAACAACGTGAGCCTGGACCGCGCGCTCGAGGGCGTGGGCATCCCGGTGCACCCGGGCGCCCAGCGCTGCTACGACGAGCGGGGCGTCACGCCCGCCTCCTGAGGCGATCTCCACAGAGTCTTGAGCGGCGCGGCGGACCCCCCGCCGCGCCGCGTTCGCAAGAGGCCCAAGCGCGGTCCGCGCGCCGGAGCAACCGGACCAGAGGCGCGCCCCCCGGCGGCGCGCCCCCCCCGCGACG
>JBCCPD010000482.1:0-2990 GCA_039025075.1 Pseudomonadota bacterium
CATGTGAGCGCTTTGGCGGCCAAGGCGGCGGCGCCGGTGGGCGCCTGCATGGTGCTGATCGCGCTGCTGACCGGGGCGCTGTGGGGCCAGCCGATGTGGGGCACGGCCTGGGCCTGGGACCCGCGGCTGACCAGCTTTTTGATCCTGTTCTTCTTCTATGTCGGCTACATCGCCCTTTGGACCGCGATCGACGATCCTGACGCGGCGGCGGACCTGACCTCGGTGCTGTGCCTCGTCGGCAGCGTCTTCGCGGTCGTCAGCCGCTATGCCGTCTACTTCTGGAGCCAGGGTCTGCACCAGGGATCGAGCCTGAGCCTCGACAAGGAGACCAACGTCGCCGACGTGTTCTGGCGGCCGCTGGTGGTCTCCCTCGGGGGGTTCTTCCTTCTGTTTCTGGCGCTGCTGCTGCTGCGGGTGCGGACCGAGATCCGCAAGCGGCGCAGCCGGGCCATCCGGCTCGCCGCGGGCGAGGGGGCGTGATGCCGGATCTGGGGCCTTACGGCTTCTACGTGCTGACGAGCTATGCCGCGACGCTGGCGGTGATCGGCGCTTTGGTCGGGCTGAGCCTGCGGGCCGGCGTGAAGGCCAAGCGGGAGTTGGAAACGCTGGAAGCCCGTCACGGGCGAAGGAGGAGCCGATGACCGACGCGGATGCTTCCCGGAATGCCGCGGCGAAGACGTCGAAACGGGGCAAGGCCGTCTGGGCCTTGGCGCCGCTGGTCGTATTCGCGGCCTTCGCCGCCCTGGCCTACGCCATGCTGGGACGGGACAAGGATACGCTGCCCTCGGCCCTGATCGACCGGCCGGCTCCCGACTTCGCTCTGCCGGGCCTGCGCGAGGGCGAGGGAGAGTTCGCCTCGGCCGCGCTGAAGGCAGGGGAGGTGACGGTGGTCAACGTCTGGGCCAGCTGGTGCGGGCCGTGCCGGGTGGAGCATCCGGAGCTGATGGCGCTGGAGGAGATGGGCGTCACCGTGCACGGGCTGAACTACAAGGACGGCGTCGATGGCGCCCGGGCGTTCCTCGAAGAGCTCGGCGATCCCTTCACTCGGGTCGGCCGCGACGAACGCGGGCGCGCGGGGATCGAGTGGGGCGTCTACGGCGTGCCGGAGACCTTCGTGATCACCGGCGACGGGGCCATCGCCTACAAGCATGTGGGCCCGATCCAGAACCAGGACCTGGAGCTGAAGATCCTGCCGGCCCTGCGCGCGGCCGGCTGGGACGGCTGAACCGCCCGCGGCGTCGGCGTCGCTGCCACCTTAGAAGACTGGACAAGCGCGGGCGCGGCGGAGAACGCTGAGCCGAAGCGTGCGGCGCGGGGCCGCGGGCGGGGGAAGCGGGGATCAGCCCGATGCTGAACATCCTGATCACTTTGACGTCCGAAGAAGGGGACGGGCGTCTGGACATGACCAATGCCGGCGAGTCCTTGCTGGGGCCGTTCGCGGAGGGCGAGCGGGGGGGCGCGCCGACGATCGGGCTCGTGCCGGGCACTTTGCAGATCGATGCGGGGGACGCTCTGCTGGTTCTCTCCTCCTCAAATTTCCTGCCGCCGCCGGATCCGCAGAATCCCAGCGCCGTGGATGACTTTTGGCTGGCCGACGCGTTCGAGCAGCCGGCGCAGACGGCGACCTTGACCCGGACGGATCTGGGCTTCGTGGCGGTCATCACCTTCGAGGCCGGCGCGGGAATGTCGGCGTCGAGCTTGATCGCCGCGGGCAACGAGGGGTTGTTCGACGGCGCTTCCAGCACGATCATCCTGCCGCGCCGAGGCCCGCTGGTCGAAGCGCGCCTCGGCTCGGGCGCGGATCAGTTCGTGGCCGGGATCAACGGCGTCGACGTGCGGGCCGGCGGCGGCCGCGACGACGTTTCGGGCAGCCAGCGGGGGGATTCGCTGCGCGGCGAGGCCGGAGGCGACGTCATCTCAGGGATGGGCGGGGCAGACGAGATCTGGGGCGGGGCCGGCAACGACGAGCTCTACGGCGGCCCTTCGCCGTCGGGCCGCGCCAACGGAAGGGATCGCGCCGACGACATTTTCGGCGGCGGCGGCGCCGACGAGATCTTCGGCGGCGGCGGCGGCGACGACCTGAACGGCGGCGGCGGACGCGATGAGATCGAAGGCGGCAAGGGCGCGGACCTCATCAACGGCGACGGGGGCGCGGACCTTCTGAAAGGCGGAGGCGGCAAGGACCGTCTGGAAGACGGAGGCGGCAAGGACCGGATGGAGGGCGGCGGCGGCGGCGACCGATTCTTCATCGGCGCCGGCAACGACCGCGCCTTCGGCGGCGCAGGGGTCGACCAGTTCGTTCTCGGTCCCGGCCGGGACCGGATCGAGGGCGGCGGCGGCGCCGATCAGTTCTTCGCCGGAGAGAACACGGATTTCGGCACGACGATCATCACCGATTTCTCCCGCAACGACGCGTTCGCCGTCGCGCCCGGCCTGCTGCGCGCCACTGAGATCGACACCGCGGCGTTCCGAGCGCAGATCCGCGACACCGGGCTCGGGTCGGTGTTCGAAGCCAAGGGCGGCGGCCGGGTGATCTTCTTGGACTACGACAAGTCGGATTTCCGGAACGATCAGTTCGCCATCTTCCCTGATGAGGCCGATTTCTTCTGAACGCTCCGCAAGGCCGTTCGGCTGGACGGCGCGCCTGGGCGCGCTAGACCAACGTTATGAAAATCAGTCTGGCTTTCGTTGCGTTGGCGTTCCTGGCCGGTTGCGCGTCCGGCGGTTCGGGTTCGGGGCGGGTGGACCCGCTCTACTCGCCCTTCGCCAACATGTCGCGCGGTCAATGCGGCAATGCGGACTGGCGCGACAAGGGTCGGGTCGAAGGACGGCGCGGCGCGCCTCGGGAGATCATCCAGTCCTACTACGACTTCTGCGAGAAGCACGGCGAGCCGCCGGACGAAGAATTGTTCTACGAGGGCTATGAGGTCGGGCTGCGGCAGCGCCAAGCCTCCGGCTGACGCCGAGGCGGGCGCGCGGCGTCAGGCCTC
>JBCCPD010000483.1:0-2961 GCA_039025075.1 Pseudomonadota bacterium
CGGCGCGACCTGCACGCGCCGCCGCCGCGCTTGCGGCCCGGACGCCTCGCGCCGCCGCGGAGCCGCCGAACTCCCGTCGGCTCGCGCGCGGCGTTTCTTGCGAACCGCGGCCCGTCGCTCCTCGCGCCGCAGCGGAGCGTCAAGCCGCCCCGCCCCCGATGCGCCGCCGCCCGTCGCTCGCCAGCGACCGATCCGCCGCGCCGACCCCCCGCCAGGCGCGCCCCACGCCGCCGCCGCGCCTCGCCGCGCTCCGCCCATGAACGCCCCCGCCTCCCCTCTCCGCGCCGCCTTCGGCGCCGCCGTCTTCCTCGCCGCCGGCCTCGCCGCGCTGCTCGCGCAGCTGGCGCCGATCTCCCAGATCCCCTCGGACTGGCGGCCCGACCTGCTGTGGGCCGTCTTGGCCTTCTTCGCCCTGCGCGCCCCCCGCGCCGCGCCGATCCTGCTGGTCGCCCTCGTCCTGCTCACCCGCGACGCCCTGTCAGGCGCCCCGCCCGGCGCCGGCGCCCTCTCGCTCCTCCTCGCCTTCGAGGCTCTGCGCGCCTGGGCCGCCTCCCGACCCGCGCGCCCCTCCCTCTTCTCCGAGGGCATCGCCGCCGCCGGCCTCTTCGCCGCAGCGCTCGGCTTGCAATGGGCCCTGCTGGCGATCACCTTCGCCCCCGCGCCGGACCCGGACGCCCTCGCCCGCCATCTCGGCGCCACCGCCCTCGCCCTGCCCGCGGTCGCCGCGCTCCTGCGCTGGGGCCTCGGCCTCGGACGCCCCGCCCGCACGCCGGAGGTCCCCGCATGAGCCGCCTGCCCTATCGCGGCGCCCCGCCGCGCGACCCGCGCCTCACCCGCCGCGGCGTCCTGCTGCTCGGCGGCCAGGCGGCGGTCATGGGCGCGCTCGGCTGGCGCATGCGCCAGCTGCAGGTGGAGGAGGCGGACCGCTACCGCCTCCTCGCCGAAGAAAACCGCATCAACATCCGCCTCCTGCCCCCCGCCCGCGGCCGCATCTTCGACCGCGACGGCGCGCCGCTCGCCGACAACCGCCGCAACTACCGCGTCTTTCTGATCCGAGAGCAGGCCGGCGACGTCGAAGACACGCTCGACCGCCTCGCCCGCCTGATCCCCATCTCCGACCGGGACCAAGAGCGCGTGCTGCGCGAGGTCCAGCGCAAATCCAGCTTCGTCCCCGTCACCGTGACCGAGCATCTCAGCTGGGACGCGTTCTCCCGCGTCGCCGCCAACGCCCCCGCGCTCCCCGGCGTAGACGTCGAGGCGGGCCTCACCCGCTTCTACCCCCACGGCCTCTCCATGGCCCATGTCGTCGGCTATGTGGGCCGCGTCAACGAGCGGGAGATCGAGGCCGACCAAGGCGCCACCCCCCTCCTCCAGATCCCCGACTTCCAGATCGGCAAGACCGGCGTCGAGGGGCTCGAGGAAAAGACCCTGCGCGGCGCCGAAGGCCTCTCCCGCATCGAGATCAACGCCCGCGGCCGCGTCGTGCGCGAGCTCGGCCGCGAGGAAGGCGCCCCCGGCGACGATCTGCAGCTCTCGATCGACCTGGACCTCCAGTCCTACGCCATGGAGCGGATGAACGGCGAAAGCGCCGCCGCCGTGGTCATGGACGTGCGCAACGGCGACCTCGTCGCCTGCGCCTCCTCCCCCGGCTTCGAGCCCAACCAGTTCGTCTTCGGCATCTCCACCACCAACTGGAACGCGCTCCTCGAAGACAAGTACCGCCCCCTCGCCAACAAGACCGTCTCCGGCCTCTATCCCCCGGGTTCCACTTGGAAAATGGTCGTCGCCCTCGCGGCGCTGGAAGCCGGCGTCATGGGCCCTGACGAGACCGTCTTCTGCAACGGCCGCGTCAAGCTGGGCGACCGGTGGTTCCACTGCTGGTCCCGCGGCGGCCACGGGCGCATGAACCTCAAGCAGTCCATCGCCCAGTCCTGCGACATCTACTATTACGAGGCCGCGCGCCGCGTGGGCATCGACGCCATTTCCGACATGGCCCGCCGCCTCGGCCTCGGCGTCAAGCATCCTCTGCCCCTTCCCGCGGTGCGCGAGGGCCTCGCCCCGACCCGCGACTGGAAGCGCCGGGTGCATGAGGAAAGCTGGCACGTCGGCGACACCTTCAACGCCGGCATCGGCCAAGGCTACGTCCTCGCCTCGCCCCTGCAGCTCGCCGTGATGACCGCCCGCCTCGCCTCGGGCCGCGAGGTGTCGCCCCGCCTGGTGCGCGGCCGCGCCGGGCGCCCTCTGCCGGACCCGCAGCCGGCGCTCCTCGACATCAACGGCGCCCATTTGCGCCTGATGCGCGAAGGCATGCTCGAGGTGATGCATGGCCGCCGCGGCACCGCCCGCCGCTCCCGCATCCATGAGGAGACCATGCGCATGGCCGGCAAGACCGGCACCTCCCAGGTCCGCCGCATCACCGCCGCAGAGTGCGCCACCGGCGACTACCGCAACGAGGATCTGCCGTGGGAGCGTCGCGACCACGCGCTTTTCGTCGGCTTCGCGCCCTATGAGGATCCGCGCTACGCCATCTCCGTCATCGTCGAGCATGGCGGCGGCGGCTCGGCGGCGGCCGCCCCCATCGCCCGCGACGTGATGATGCGCGCCCTCTGGCAGGGCGAGCCGCGGCTCGAGGCGTTTCCGCCCTCCGAGCGCCGCGCGATCCAGGAACGCCGCATGAAGCCCCCGGCCCCGCGCCCGCAAAGACCGCGCCGCGCATGATCGGGGCGGTTTTTCGTCCGGTTTCGCGTCCGCAAAGACGGTCCGAAAACCCTTTCGAGGCCCGGATTGCACGCGACTCCCCTTTGCGAGCGCGCCTCTCGAAGCCTTTTTCGTCGCCGAAACCGCCGATTTCGACCGCGTTTCGATGCCGAAAAACGCTTCGAGCGCGCGGCTTGCAGGCCGGTTTCGACCGTTTTTCGGACTGTTTCGAGGCCTCTCGACCCCCCAAACAGGCCGTTTCCA
>JBCCPD010000484.1:0-2953 GCA_039025075.1 Pseudomonadota bacterium
CCTTTCAGGCACGCCGGCGCAGCGCGCCTCGGCCGCCATCGCCGCCGGCTGCGACGTGATCCTGCACTGCAACGGCTCGCGGGCGGAGATGGAGACCACCGTCGCCGTCGTCCCCGAGCTGACCGGCGCCGCCCTGCGCCGCGCTGACGCCGCGCTGGCCGCCCGCGGCGCCGCGCAAGACTTCGACCCGGCGCGGGCCGACGCGCGCCTGGCCTCGCTCAGCGGGGAGGGCGCCGATGTCTGATCTTCTGTCGGCGCCGCTGACCCGGGACGTTCCGGACGGCCGCACCGGCGCGATGACCGACGAGGGTCGCGCCGAGGCCGCCGCCCTGGTGGTGGACGTGGATGGCTACGAAGGGCCGCTGGACCTCCTCCTGACCCTGGCGCGCACGCAGAAGGTGGATCTGCGCCGCGTGTCGATCCTGCAGCTGGCCGAGCAGTACCTGGCCTTCGTGGAGGAGGCGAAGCGCCTGCGCATCGAGCTGGCCGCCGACTGGCTGGTGATGGCCGCCTGGCTCGCCTATCTCAAATCGCGCTTGCTGCTGCCGCCCGAACCCTCCGAGGAGGGCCCGAGCGCCGAGGACATGGCCGCGCGCCTCGCCTTCCGGCTCGAGCGGCTGGAGGCGATGCGCAAGGCCGGCGCCCGGTTGATGGCCCGCGACCGGCTGGGCCGCGACGTCTTCGCCCGCGGCGCGCCCGAGATCGTCGAGACCCGCCGCATCGTCGAGCATGACGCCAGCCTGATCGACCTGCTGCGCGCCTACTCGCGGGTCCGCACGCGCGACGACTACGAGCCTCTTCACGTCGTTCGCGAACCGGTGTTCACGCCCGAGGCCGCGATGGCCCGGATGCGCGGCTTGATCGAACCGGGGATCGGCTGGCGCACGATTTCCGCCTTCCTGCCCGAGGGCTGGACGACCGAGCCCAAGAAGCGCCGTTCCGCCACCGCCGCCACATTCGCCGCCATGCTGGAGCTGGCGCGCCGGGGCGAGGTGGAGATCCGCCAGGACGGCGCCTTCGGCGAAATCACCCTCCGCCCGCGCGACGCGGACGGGGGTCACGCAACGGCGCCCGCCGCCGCGACCGCGGAGGCCGCGCCATGAAGGACCATGACGAGTTTCACGAATCGCGCTCGACCGGACTGTTCCGCGCGCCGCCGCCGGCGGAGCAGGACCGCATGGTCGAAGCGATGCTCTTCGCTTCTCCCTCGCCGCTGACCACGGACGAGTTGGACGCCCGGCTTCCCCATGGCTGCTCGTCCTCTGAAGCGTTGGAGCGGTTGCGAAAGCGGCATGAGGGGCGTGGCGTTTCCCTCGTTTCCTCCGGGGCCGGCTGGGCGTTCCGCACGGCTCCGGATCTGGCGTTTCTGATGCAGCGGGAGGTGGTGGAGGCGCGGCCGCTGAGCCGCGCGGCGATCGAGACCCTGGCCATCATCGCCTACCACCAGCCGGCGACGCGGGCGGAGATCGAGGAGATCCGCGGCGTCGCGGTCAGCCGCGGCACGCTCGACCTGCTGATCGAGAAGGACTGGGTGCGCCTGGGCCGCCGGCGCATGACCCCGGGGCGGCCGGCGACCTTCATGGTCACCGAGGCGTTTCTCGACCATTTCAACCTGGCCAGTGCCAAGGACCTGCCGGGCCTGAAGGAGCTGCGCGACGCAGGGCTTCTGGACCGCACGCCGCCAGGCGAGGCCGGGCCCGTCGGCATGGACGACGACGCCGACCAGCCGGCGATGTTCGCATCCGAGGAAGACTGAGCCCGGCGCGGCTCTTCGGGCGGCGTTCTGTTTCGGCCCTTCGGGCCGATGCGATCCCCCGGCCCGCCTCCCGCCCGCTCACCCCGGCGCGCCGGGGGATCGCCGGGCTTTCAGAGCGGAGGTCTTCGCCATGGCGACCCCTGAAGAGCGTCTCGCGGAACTGGGCCTGACCCTCCCGGCCGCGGCGACGGCGCCGCCGGGCGTCAAGCTGCCTTTCGCCTTCGTCAACGTGCGCGGCGGCCGCGCCTTCGTCTCCGGCCACCCGGCACAGGGGCCGGACGGCGCCATCATCGGCCCCTACGGCGTGCTGGGCGACGGGATGACCACCGACGAGGGCTACGCCGCCGCCTGCCAGGTCGCGCTCTCCGTTCTCGCCAACCTCCAGGCCGAGATCGGGGATCTCTCGCGCGTCGCCGGCTGGGGCCGGGTCTTCGGCATGGTGACCTCCGCCCCCGGTTACTCGGAACAGCACTTGGTGGTGAACGGGTTTTCGGACGTGATCCTCGAGGTCTTCGGGCCGGAGGTCGGCCGCCACGCCCGCTCCGCCGTCGGCGTCGCTTGCCTGCCGCTCGGCTTCGCCATGGAGATCGAGGGAGAGGTGATGCTGCGCGCGTAGGCGCGGGGAATGCGGTGTACTAAATGTAATATGAAAATCAGTGACTTGAACCTGTTCTTACGCCCGAGCACACCTTAGGGCTCGGCGAATTGCTTGCCCAGCTTCAGCGCCTGTCCCTGGTAGTTCGAGGCCAGCTCGCGCCCGTAGAGAACATCCGGCCGCTCCGCCATCCGCTCATAGACCAGCCGGCCGACGACCTGGCCGTGCTCCAGAGCGAAGGGGGCCTCGTAGCAGCGGACCTCCAGCACTCCGCGGGAGCCCGCGCCCCCCGCCGCCGCGTGGCCGAAGCCGGGGTCGAAGAAGCCCGCGTAATGCACCCGGAACTCGCCGGCCATGGCCAGGTAGGGCTGCATCTCGGCGGCGTAGTCGGGCGGGATGCACACCGCCTCGCGGCTCATCAGGATGTAGAAGGCGCCGGGGTCGAGGATCAGGCCGCCGCCCTCGGCGGGATGCAGCGGCTCCCAGAACTCGCGCGGCGGGTAGGCCCCGATCCGGTCGAGATCGATCAGCCCCGTATGCGGCTTCGCCCGCCATCCCACCGGCGCGTCGCCGCCGCCCGAGAGGTCCACGCTGAACGCCAG
>JBCCPD010000485.1:0-2944 GCA_039025075.1 Pseudomonadota bacterium
CGCAGGGACGGGACGAGGGCCGCAGGGTCTCCGTCTCGCGCCCTGCGGCGGCGGTGTTCGTCGCGCTCGGCATCGTCGGCCTCTACCTGTCGCGCTACCGCTTCGTCTGAGCCGTCCCCCGTTCGCCCGAACGAGCCCTCCCGACCTCACCCGGCCGCGGACCTCAAATCCTCCAGGTCCAGCCGCCGCGTCGTCAACGCCAGGCCGCCCGACGGATCCCGAGGCCACGCCTCCGGCGCCCGATCGCGGTAGAGCTCCACCCCGTTCCCCTCGGGATCGTCGAGGTAAAGCGCCTCGCTGACGCCGTGGTCCGACGCCCCCGTCAACGGCCACCCGGCCGCGTCGAGACGCCCCAAAGCCCCGGCCAAGGCCGCGCGGTCGGGGTAGAGGATCGCCAGATGGAACAGCCCCGTGGTCCCCTCGGGGGCCGGCGGCGCGCCGCGGGTCCCCCAGGTGTTGAAGGCGATGTGGTGGTGATAGCCGCCGGCCGACACGAAGGCCGCCTCGTCGCCCAGGCGCTGCTGCAGCTCGAAGCCCAGCACGCCGCAATAGAACGCCAGCATCCTGTCGAGATCGGCGACGCGCAGATGCACATGGCCGATGCGGGCCTGCGGGGCGATGGGGGCGGGGGTCAGGGTCATGGTCGGCTCCTCCGGCGGCTTCGTCGAAGGTCGGGCCGAACGCCCTGCGGTTCAACCGCGCCCTAGCCCAGGGTTCAACCGCGCCCTCGCGGGCGGATCGACGGCGCCGACGCCGGCGGCGCGTCGCCGTTCGCGCAGGCGTTAAGAAACCGGGCCCGAAAACCGCGGTCCTGCCCGGTTTCCGCCACAGAGGGACCCCAGATGACGCTGACGTCAAAGTCAACCACGCCCGAGGCCCCCTGCGCTCCGCCGCAGGACCCGGGCGCAACCGGAAGATCGCCCGAGCCATGATCCGCCTCAACCGCCTCGCCGCCGCGCTCGTTCTGCCGCTCGCCTGCCTCGCCGCCGCCCCGGCCGCCGCGCTGGTCCAGCTCGATACCCGCTATGTCGAGCGCTTCCACAAGTTCGCCAACGATGGCGTCTACACGCTCGACGCTGGCCAGGCCGAAGCCTTCGGCGCGCCCGAGGCCGACCGCATCGGCTTTCTGCGCCTGCGCACGACGGGCGTGAACTGGTCCCCGGGCGATTGGTTCGACGCCGCGTCGATCCTCGCCTCCACCCGCGACGACGCCCGCCTTCTGGGTCTTTTGCACGGCCCCGCCGGGCCGGACGTGGTGGAGCATGCCGGCGCGCCGTTCGATCCGCTCGGCGCCGCGACCTTCGCGACCGAGCGGGACGTGCGCGACGCCGTCGCCTTCGTCTTCGACGGCGCCGCCGGGCGCATCGTCTTCACCGGCCGCGGCACGACCACGTTCGACGGCGGCCAGACCCGCGGCGCCTATGCCGGCCTGATGCCCTACGTGCCGACCCTGCCGGTCGACGGCCGCGTCGGCCCTCTCGACGCCGCCGCCGACGTGCCGCTGCCCGCCGCCGCCTGGCTCCTGCTCGCCGGCGTCGCAGGGCTCGCCGGACTGCGGTTCAAGCGGCGGGTCGCCTGACCGCGCGCCACGCCTTCGGTCGGCGAACGAGCGTCGAAAGGGGGGAGGACCCCCCTTCCGCCGCGCGATCCTGTCCGGATCGCCGCCCGGCTCCGCTCGGATCGACCCGGGCCTCGGCCGTCGCTCCGCTTCATGGATCGGACCGGCGTGCTTGAGCAGGCGCGGGTCGCCCCGATGCCGAAGCCGCGCGGCGCGCGAGTCCCCGTTCCACGGCATGGTCAACCGCCCCGCGCCCCTTCGCTTGACGGCCTATGGGACCGACCCCATAAGCCTGACATGACCGAGCTTTCGCGCATCCGCAACTTCTCCATCGTCGCCCATATCGACCATGGGAAGAGCACCCTCGCCGACCGCCTGATCCAGGTCACCGGCGCCCTCACCGACCGTGAGATGAAGGAGCAGGTGCTCGACTCCATGGAGCTGGAGCGCGAACGCGGCATCACCATCAAGGCCAACACCGTCCGGCTCGAGTACAAGGCCGAGGACGGGGAGACCTACACCCTCAACCTCATCGACACCCCCGGCCACGTCGACTTCGCCTACGAGGTCTCGCGCAGCATGCGCGCCGTCGAAGGCTCCCTGCTGGTGGTCGACGCCTCCCAAGGCGTCGAGGCCCAGACCCTCGCCAACGTCTACCAGGCCATCGACGCCGACCACGAGATCGTCCCCGTCCTCAACAAGATCGACCTCCCCGCCGCCGAGCCCGAGCGGATCAAAGAGCAGATCGAGGACGTCATCGGCATCGACGCCTCCGACGCGGTGGAGATCTCCGCCAAGACCGGCCTCAACATCCCCGCCGTGCTGGAAGCCATCGTCCAGCGCCTCCCCGCCCCCGCGGGCGACCGCGACGCCCCCCTCAAGGCCATGCTGGTGGACAGCTGGTACGACGCCTATCTCGGCGTCGTCGTCCTCATCCGTGTCATCGACGGCGTCCTCAAGAAGGGCGACCGCATCCGCATGATGTCCACCAAGGCCGCCTACCCCGTGGACCGCGTCGGCGTCTTCCGCCCAGGCATGGAGCCAGTCGCCGACCTCGGCCCCGGCGAAATAGGCTTCCTCACCGCCTCCCTCAAACAGGTCCGCGACACCCGCGTCGGCGACACCATCACCCACGAACGCTCCCCTGCCGAAAAGATGCTCGCCGGCTTCAAACCCTCCGTCCCCGTCGTCTTCTGCGGCCTCTTCCCGGTGGACAGCGCCGATTTCGAAGACCTCCGCGACGCCATCGAAAAGCTCGCCCTCAACGACGCCTCCTTCTCGCATGAGATGGAGACCTCCGCGGCCTTGGGCTTCGGCTTCCGCTGCGGCTTCCTCGGCCTCCTCCATCTCGAGGTCATCCGCGACCGCCTCGAGCGCGAATACGGC
>JBCCPD010000486.1:0-2938 GCA_039025075.1 Pseudomonadota bacterium
ACCGTCAGGTCGCGCGTCGCGAAATCCTCCGGCACGTCGGCGCCCATGGGCACGCGCCCCGGCAGGATGGAGCCGCCGTAGATGAAGACCGAGGCGACGTTCAGCCGGACCATCGCCATCATCATCCCCGGCAGCGACTTGTCGCAGCCGGCGAGGCCGACGATGGCGTCGTAGCCGTGGCCGCGCATGGTCAGCTCCACCGTGTCGGCGATGGCCTCGCGGCTGACGAGAGAGCTGCGCATGCCCTCATGCCCCATGGCGATGCCGTCGGTCACGGTGATGGTGGTGAATTCCCGTGGCGTGCCCTGGGCGGCTTTCACCCCCAGCTTCACCGCCTGGGCCTGGCGGTTCAGGGCGATGTTGCAGGGCGCCGCCTCGTTCCAGCAGGTCGCCACGCCCACGAAGGGGCGGTGGATCTCGTCGTCCGTCAGGCCCATCGCGTAGTAGTAGGACCGGTGCGGCGCCCGCTCCGGCCCTTCGGTGACGTGACGGCTGGGCAGGCGGTGCTTGAGATCGGTGCGGGCGTCCATGCTGGCGGTCTTTCCTTCGGCGCATCGACGGCGCGGACCCGGCCGGTCCGCCGATGCGGCATCGTGCTTCGTCTGTCGTCGCGGCCGCTGGCGGCCGAGCGCGGCACGATAGGCGCGGGGCGGCGGCGCGAAAAGCCCTGCCGACAGGCGAATACGTTTTTATGAATTTAGAATGAACATTGCCCCGGTCGGCTTGCGCGCCTATCGTAAGCCTCAGCCCGGGCGGCTCGGCCCGGCGGAGGCGCCATGACCAGCTTCACCCACCCCCTCGTGGCCTTCGCGGAACCGGCGCGCAGCGGGGCCAGCGCCGCGCGGACCTTGGCCGGGCTGCTGCTCTGCGGGCTTTTCATCTTCGGGTTCGTGCAGTTCGCCCGGCTCGGCATGGCCTACACCCTGTTCGGCCAGGACGGCGCCATCGCCCTGCGCGATCAGGCCGAGGCGGCGGCGGAGCTGTCCTCTCCGGCGACGCCCTTGGGCGTGCTGTTGATCCTGGGGGCCTTCATGGCGGTCTGGCCGGCGCTTTGGCTGGTTCTGCCGGTGGTGCACCGGCGCCCGGCCAAGACCCTGTTCGGCCCGGCGGGGGAGGTGAACTGGCGGCACTTCCGCATCGGGCTCGGCATCTCCCTGATCCTGGGCGCGGCGGCCTGGGCGCCGCTGCTGATCGTCTATGCCAAGGATCTTGATCTGTTCGGGCCCTGGCGCAGCTGGGCGATCGTGGCCCTGTTCGCCCTGCCCTTCGTCTTCGTGCAATGCGCGGCGGAGGAGCTGCTGTTCCGCGGCTATCTTCTGCAGCAGTTCGCGGCGCGGTCGATGTCGGTGCTGGGCTGGTCGGTGCTGCCCTCGATCCTCTTCGCCATGGCCCATCCGACGGGGGAGAGCGCGCTAGGCATCTCCTGGTTCCACTTCATCTTCGGGCTGGTGATGGCGGCGGTGACCTCGCGCACCGCCAATATCGGCGCCGCCTTCGGCCTGCATTTCGGCAACAACATCATCAATATCCTGCTGGTGGCGCCGGCGGACATGATCTCCGGCCTGGCGCTGTTCGCCGTGCCGGCGGAGATCGACACCGCGCTGCCCCGGGTCATCTACGTCGCGATCATGTTCGTCGGGGCGGCGATCTTCATGGGCGTGATGGACGTGCGCTTCGTCAAGCTTTGGCGCGCCGCGCGGGCGGCCGAAGGCAAGGACGACGGCGCAGGGCCGCTGATGCCGGGGCGGCGACGACGCGGTCGCGTCGCGGCCGACTAGGCGCGGTCCGTCAGTACTCGTTCGGGTCGCCGTCGGCGTCCTTGCGCCCGCCTTTGCCGGCGAAGGCCGATCTCAGGGCCAGCGCGAAGCAGAGCCAGGCCACCGCGATCACCAGCAGCATCGTGGAGGTCGAGGCCATGAACTCCGGCGCCATCCAGGCGATCGCGCCCGCCGCCACCAGAGCGCCGGCGAGACCCATGAAGATGAACTCGCCGACGAAGACTTCGAGCGCCAGGACCAGAAGCGCCAGGGCCACGAAGGTGACGAAAGTGGGCGGCCAAACGAGCAAGGCGTCCATGGCTCAGCGATCCCAAGGGCCGGAGGCGGGGCGCGGAGCCGGGGCTTCGCCCCCGCCGCCCCCGCCCTGATCTGGCGGAGAGGCCGGCGCGTCGCCGGCGCCGAGCATCCCGGCGGCGAGGCTCGCGATGCCCGCGAAGCTCTGCGCCACGTCCGTGGGCAGCACGACGAATTTCGATGACGGGCTCTTGCCCATGGTCTCCACCGCCGCGATCTGCTTGCGCGCGACTTCGTAGCGCAGGGCGTCGAGCCCGCTGTCGCGGATCGCCTCGGCGACCAGCCGCGTCGCGTCCGCTTCGGCCTGGGCCCCGACGCGGCGGGCCTCGGCCACCTGCTGAGCGGTGTAGAGTTCGGCGTCCGCGGCGAGCTCCGCCGCCCGTTTCTCGCCTTCCGCTCGGGCCACGGCCGCGCGCCGCTCCCGCTCCGCGTTCAGCTGCAGCAGCATGGCTCGCCGGGTTTCGGCGTCGACCTCCACGTCCACGATCTCCGCCCGAGTGATGTCGACGCCCCATTCGGAGGCCATGTCGTCAAGGGTCTGGCGCAGCTCGCCGCTCAGAGCCGCGCGGTTGGACTGCACGGTGTCGAACTCCACCCCGCCGAGGATCGAGCGCACCGCGCCGGTGACCGCGGTCATGATGCCTCCTTCGACGTCGCGGATGCGGTAGATGCTGAGCGAGGGCTCGGTGATGCGGAAGAAGGTGGAGACGGTGACCTTGATCGGTGCGTTGTCCTTGGTGATCACGTCCATGGGCTGATCGGCGATGCGCCGCTCGAGGATGTCGATGCGGTGGGCGACGCGGTCGACGAACGGGGTGATCAGGTTGGGGCCCGGGCCGAGCGTGGCGCGGAACTTGCCGAAGCGC
>JBCCPD010000487.1:0-2912 GCA_039025075.1 Pseudomonadota bacterium
GCGAGCTATATCGGCCCGTTCTTCTACGCAACCCTGGTCTTCGCCGCGCTCTACGACCTGGCGCTCTTCGGCGACGCGCCGTATTTCTGGGGCGCGGTCGGCGCCGGCGTCATCCTGCTCGGCGCCGTCGCCATGGCCGCGGCCGAGGGCCGCCGCCGCGCCGCCGTCCCGCCGGCCTGAGGCGCTCAGGCGGCCAGCGCCGCCTCCGCCGCCGCGCCGACCCGGCACCGCGCCGCCTCTCCGAACGCCGGGCCGAACAGCATCAACCCGCAGGCGGGCTGGGACGTCGGCAGGGTCAGCGCGCACAGCCCCAGAAGGTTGGCGATCCGCGTGTTGCGCAGCGCCATCAGGTTGATCCGCTCGAAATAGGCCTCGTCCGTCAGCAGGCGCGACACGCTCGGCGGCAGGATCGGGCAGGTCGGCGCCGCCACCGCGTCATAGGCCGCGACCCGAGCCGCATAGCGCGACCGGATCGCCTCCAGCGCCTTCCAGGCGCGCAGATAGGCCGCCGCGCTCACCTCCCGCCCCGCCTCGGTCCGCCGGCGGACCTGGTGGAACATCCGGTCGCCCTTTTCCTCGATCCGCTCGCCCCACTCCGCCCAGGCCTCCGCCGTGATCAGCGGCGCGGCGACGCTCAGCGCCTCGGCGAACTCGGGCACGTCCTCGCGCACCACCTCGGCCCCGGCATCCTGCAGCCGGGCCAGCGCCGCCTCCATGGCCGCGACCGGCGCCTCCTCGGCGCCCTCCAGCATCACCGAGCCGTCCACCAGCACCCGCTTGCCGGCGAGGCCCGCGCCGCCCAGATCCGGCGCCGCCGTCCCGGCCATCACCGCCGTGATCTCCGCCGCGTCCTCGACCGAGCGGCACAGGGGCCCCACCGTGTCGAACCCCGCCGCCAGCGCCGCCGAGCCCGCCACGGGGATCAGTCCCAGCGTGGTCTTCAGCCCCACCAGGTTCTGCCAGGCCGAGGGTATCCGCACCGAGCCCCCGGTGTCCGACCCGATCCCCGCCGGCGCCAGGTCGAACGCCACCGACGCCCCCGCGCCCGACGAAGATCCGCCCGGCGCCCAGTCCATCCCCGGCGCATCCGTCCCGTTGATGTTCGGCGAGGTCCGCGTCACCGGGTTCGCCCCGAGGCCCGAGAACGCCAGCTCCGTCATATGCGTCTTGCCCAGGCACACCATCCCGGCCCGCGTCGCCCGCGCCAGCGCCTCCGCGTCCTCCGTCTTCGGCGCGTCCTCCGCGGTCATCGCCGTGCCTGCGCCGGTCACGTCGCCGACCGTGTCGTAAAGGTCCTTCCAGGACATCGGCACGCCGTCCAGAAGGCCGCGCCGCGTGCCGTGCCGCGCCCGCTCCGCCGCCGCGTCGGCCTCGGCCCGGGCCCGCTCGGGCGTCAGGAACGTGTAGATGTCGTCCCGCGACGGATGCGCCTCGGCCGCGGACAGGAACACGTCGGTCAGGGCCCTCGGGTCGATCTCCTTCGCCCCGATCGCGCGGCCCAGATCGCTCGCCGTCATCGTTCGCCACGCGTCGCTCATCGCCCCCGCCTCCGTCCGTCATGGAAACCGCCCGCGGCGGCAGGCCGCGGCGAGCCGCACGGTATCCGCGGGGCGGCCGATGGACAATGCAGGCCGCGCGCGCCTACATCCCGATCATGACCGCCGCGCCCTCCTTCGACGCCCCCGCCTTGGACGCCGACGTCCTGATCGTCGGCGGCGGCCTGATCGGCCCCGCGACCGCGCTGGCCCTGGCCGAGGGCGGCCTCTCGGTCCTCCTCATCGACGCCCTGCCGGTCGAGGCCCGCGAAGATCCCGAGTTCGACGGCCGCGCCTATTCCGTCTCCCTGGCCTCCCGCCGCTTCCTCGACGTGATCGGCGTCTGGCCCCATGTCGACGCCCATGCCCAGCCCGTCGCGCGGATCGAGATCGAGGGCGACGGCCCCGCCTCCGGCCCCCTCCTCCACTTCGACCATGCCGAGCTGGACCAGGGCCCCGCCTCCTCGATCCTCGAGGACCGGTTCCTGCGCCGCGCTCTGCTGCGCAAGCTCGACGCCCACTCCGGCGTCGCCGCCATCGCCCCCGCCGAAGTCGTCGATACCCGTCGGACCGACGCGGCCGCGGAGGCGGAACTGGCCGACGGAACCGTCCTGCGCGCCCCGCTCCTGATCGCCTGCGACGGCGGCCGCAGCCCCGTCGCCGCCCGCGCCGGCATCCGCCGCACCGGCTGGACCTACGACCAGGAAGGGCTTGTCTGCGCCCTTGCCCTGGGGGACGATCACGCGGGGGTGGCTCGGCAGCGGTTTCTGCCGGGCGGGCCTTTCGCGGTTCTGCCGTTGCCCGACCGCAAGGCCTCCATCGTCTGGTCGGACCGCGCGGCGGAGGCGGAGCGCATCTCCGCCCTCCCCGACGACGCCTATCTGGCCGAGATCGCCCGCCGCCTCGGCCGCCCGGCCGAGGGCCTGTCGCTGATCGGCCGGCGCTGGCGCTATCCGCTGCGCTTCGGCCTCGCCGCCGACTGGGTCCGCCCTCGCCTGGCGCTGGTCGGGGATGCCGCGCATTCGGTGCATCCCATCGCCGGGCAGGGCTTCAACCTGGGCATCCGAGACGCCGCCGCCCTGGCCGAAACCGTGGTGGAGGCGCGCCGGCGCGGCGAGGATCTCGGCGCCCTCAACGTGTTGGAGCGCTACCAGATCTGGCGGCGCTTCGAGACGACGGCCCTCGCCCTCTCAATGGACGCTATGAACCGGGTGTTCTGCAGCGACCTGGCCCCTCTGCGCCTTCTGCGCGACGCCGGCCTGTCGCTGGCCGACCGACTGCCTGGCGCCCGTCTCGCCTTCATGCGCCAGGCCGCGGGCCTCGTGCCCGGCGCGCCGCGGATGCTGCGCGGCGAGGCGCTCTGACCTTCGACCTCGC
>JBCCPD010000488.1:0-2908 GCA_039025075.1 Pseudomonadota bacterium
AACTGCGCCTCGTCCACCAGAACGCAGGCCAGCGGCCCCTCCGCCATCCGCCGCTGGATCAGCGCGAACAGGTCGTCGCCGTCCTCATAAGCGGTCGCCGCCTCGCCGATGCCGATGCGGCTGGCGTTCCGGGCGCGATGCGGCCTCGACCCGCACATGTCCGGCGTCGTCTCCGGCCTCGCCACGGTAGCGAAACCGCGCGCCTCCCTGCGCCCGGATCGAGGAGCCTTCAGCTTGCGGCGCAACCCCGCCCGCATCCCCCCGGCGTAGATGCCGCGTCGCCGCCGCCGCGCGGCGGTGCAGCCCTGCGTCGGTCGCCGCGGTCTCCCATGGGCCTAAGCTCGCACGTGGGGCGCCCTGTCGCCGAGGGAGGCCTCCTTCGCGGACCTCCCGGGACGCTCGCGTCCCGCGGCCAAGGGGGGCGCTCCCCCGCAACCCCTTCAGCCCTGAACATGCTCCAACGGCAGTCTCCACGACCTATCCGCGCCCCCCAGCGCCGCCGCTGCCCCTTCTCGGATCACGGGGGAGTTCGGGCGGGGCCGACGCTCGGCCGCAGGCCGGGCGAGGGCCAGAACGAACGTTCCGCCTCGCCCCGCCGACCGGAGCTGCTCCCGCGCGCCGGGACGCTCGGCTTCGCCTCGGCCCCGTCCCTTGAGCCGGGCGCCCTCGCCGGCTGCGCCGGCCTCGGGCGAAGCTCGCGGCCGCGGGGCCGGGGCGGCGCGGTCGTCGCCCCGATCGCAGCGCGCTCAGCCCCTCCGGCGTCGCCCGGCGAGACCCAGCGTCGCCGCGCCCAGCATCAGCAGGCCGGCGGCTCCCGGCAAAGGCACGACCGCCGCGTCGCCCCCGCCCGCGCCCCCGTCTCCGCCGCCCGCGGACGGATCGACCGTCAAGGCCTCCGGATCGTCGAAGGTCAGCGTCAGGCCCGGAGAGGTCTCGAAGGACAGCGTCGCGGTGTTGAAGAAATCCACCACCCCCGCCGCGGTGCCGACGCCCAGACGCTGCGACACCTCATAGCGCTGACCGCCGATCACCGGGAACTCGATGCCCAGCAGATCGTCGGCGCTCTGCGCGAACAGCGCCGCGTATTGCGGCAGGTCCGAGTTCGACAGATCCGACTCCGCACGCCCCGTATAGCTGACGACCTGGCTGTCGAGCAGGCTGCTCCGCCGCCCCCGCCAGCCCCTGAGCTGGCCGAAGGCGTTGACGGACGGAAACGCACCCTCCGCCAGAGCCCGCACGTCCCAGCCGCCGTCGAACTCCATGAAGAAGCGCGCCACGCCGTCGCCGCCGGCCAAGAAGGAGAGGCTCATCTCGATGTTCGCCCCGGCGTTGGCCCGCTCGCGCACGCCCTCGGGACAGTTCAGGATGCAAGGCGTCGTCGCCTGCGCGGCCGCGCGGAGCTCGCCCGTGCGCGCATCCCAGGCGAAGCGCGCCAGCGCCGCGCGGCCGCTTGGGTTGAACACCGTCGCGCTGTCCGAGCCCATGCGGTCGATGATCGTCGCGCCGACGCCCCGATCCACCGTCTCTCCCGAAGCGGCGGCGATCTCCTGCTCCTCCGCGAGGGTCAGAAAGTCCTCGTCATAGGTCGCCGACGCACCGGCCTCGATCCTCAGCGCCAGCGCCGGTCCCGCCAACGCGACCGCTGCGGCGGCCCCCATGCAAAAAGCTCTGCAGGACATGACGCCCCCTCTCGTTCAATGCGTGTCGCCGACCACACTCGGCTTTGGGGGGGGGGCGGCGCGACCCGACGCTGGGCGGAGCGGCCGCGTCTCCCCGCCGCCCCCAGGGCCGCACCGCCCGGGCCGCCGAGCGGACGCCCCCTCGCGCCGCCCGCCGCGCAGAGGACCCGCGCGCGGGGCCGCCGGGCATGCCCCTCGCCGACGACCCGTCCGGGCTCGCCCCCCGCCCCCGTCTCCGCTACACCGCACCGGCCGCTCTCCAGAAAGGCCTCGCCATGCCCGACGCCCCCGCCCTCGCCGACGACCGCCTCATCGTCGCCCTCGACCTGCCCGACGCCCCTTCCGCCCTCGCCCTCGCCGACCGCCTCGGCCCCGAGGTCGCCTTCTACAAGATCGGCCTCGGCATGCTCACCGGCGGCGGCCTCGCCGCGGCGATGGAGCTCAAGGACCGCGGCAAGCGCGTCTTCCTCGACCTCAAGCTCTTCGACATCCCCGCCACCGTCGAGGCCGCCGTCCGAGGCCTCGCCCAATTCGACCTCGACTTCCTCACCGTCCACGGCGACCCCCACGTCGTCGCCGCCGCCGCCCGAACCAAGGGCGCCGTCAAGATCCTCGCCGTCACCCTCCTCACCTCCCTCGACCGCGCCGACCTCGACGCCGCCCTCATCGCCCCCGGCCCCCTCGACACTCTCGCCGTCGAGCGCGCCCGCCGCGCCTTCCTCGCCGGCGCCGACGGCGTCATCGCCTCCCCGCAGGAGGCCGCCGCCATCCGCGCCCTCCCCGAGGCCGCCGGCCGCCTCATCGTCACCCCCGGCGTCCGCCCCGCCGGCGCCGCCTCTCACGACCAAAAGCGCACCGCCACCCCCGCCGAGGCCCTGCGCGCCGGCGCCGACCACATCGTCGTCGGCCGCCCCGTCCACGCCGCCCCGGACCCCGCAGCCGCCGCCCGCGCCCTCCTCGCCTCCCTCCCCTGACCGCGCGCCCCTCGCCGATCCGCGCACCGCCCCCCCGCGCCGTCCTATCCTGCCCTCCCCGCCGCCAGCGCAACTCCCGGAGGGCCCCATGCCCGACCCCCAGCTCCTCTCCCTGCCCCTCGACGCCATCGACCCCGCCGCCCTGCCGCGCGACCGCACCGCCCTGCGTCTCGACCAGATGGCCGACCTGCGCCGCTCCCTCCGCCGCTCCGGCCTGCGCCAGCCCATCGAGGTCTTCCCCCTCGCCGCGGCCGA
>JBCCPD010000489.1:0-2908 GCA_039025075.1 Pseudomonadota bacterium
CCTCCGCCCAGCCGGCCGGCTCGATGCGATGCGCCGCCGCCGGCTGCGCTCATCGGCTCGGCCCCGACCCGGCCGACCCCCGCGGCCGACCCCGCCGCAGACGCCCTCTCCCCTCGCCTCGAAAGCCGTCCTCGCCCGGGGCCGCCCTCGGCCGACGCCGCCCCTGGCCGCCGGATCGCCGCGCGATCGCCCCCAAGATCGCCCCCGACCCTCGCGACCCGCGCGGTAGACCGCGTCAAACCGGCGTCAGACCCGCCTTGAACCGCGCCATGTTCGCGCGGTAGCGCCGCGCGCTGTCCAGCAGCCCCTTGCGCTCCGCCGGCCTCAGCTCCCGCACCGGCTTCGCCGGCGACCCCACCGCCAGCCAGCCGGTGCGGGAGCTGGCGCCGGCGGAGCGCGAGGGGCTGTTGGAGAGCTCGCGGCGCTATCGGGCGAACATGGCGCGGTTCAAGGCGGGTCTGACGCCGGTTTGAGGCGGTCTGCGGCGCGGGGCGCTGGGGTCTGGGGCGGTCCGGGGGCGATGCGGGGGCGATCCGGCGGCCAGGGGCGGCGTCGGCCGAGGGCGGCCCCGGGCGAGGACGGCTTTCGAGGCGAGGGGAGAGGGCGTCTGCGGCGGGGTCGGCCGCGGGGGTCGGCCGGGTCTGGGCCGAGCCGATGAGCGCAGCCGGCGGCGGCGCATCGCAGCGAGCCGGCCGGCTGGGCGGAGGGAGAGGACGCCCGACGGGGCCGACCTCGCGGGCCCCGCAGTTTGCGGGAGCGCTTGCCGGGATCGCCTGCGGGGGTCGCTTGCCGGGGCGGCGTCGGCGCGGGTCGGTCGGGGCCGATGCGGGACGCGCTCCAGCCGCCCGACAGTTCGCCCGCGCCGATGCGGGCGCCGGTGCGCCAGCCGCCCAGCGGATCGGCCGCGACGATGCGGGCGCCGGCGTGCCGAAAGTGCAGCGGGGCGGCCCCGCCGAAAGAGGAAGTCCCGGCACAACGAGGCGCGAGCCGACCTGAAGCGCCGGCGACGGCGCGGCGCTGTCAGAGGGGCCGCGTCTCCAGCCGGATCGAGTCTTCGGCCATGGTCAGGACCACCCGGGCGCCGGCCTCGGCCGCGTGCCTCGCGGCGGCGACGAAGTGAACCTCCCGCGGGGACGGCGGCGGAGCGCCGGGGGCGGCCGAGAGCCAGGCGCCGGCGGACCCGGGCAGAGCGAGGGAGGCGCCGCTCGCCTCCACCGCCAAAGCGTCGGCCGCCGCATCCTCCAAGATCGCGATGCGGCCGCCGCGGGGCAGGACGGAGACGGCGCATTGCGCCAGGTTGCACAGCAGGCGCGCGGCGGCGCGGGGCATCGCCTCCGCCCCCGGGCGCCAGTCCGCGGAGACCTTGTGATGCGCGACCCAGCCCATGAGGACGCGCCGGGCCGCGAGGCTCGACGTCTCCTCCGCCGCGGAGGCGGCGCCGAAGGCCAGGCGGTAGAATTGCAGCGTGTCGGAAGCGGAGCGGGCGGAGGCGCCGATCAGCTCCAGCTCCGGCCCGCCGGCGGCCGGGGCGGCGCCGCCGCGCCCCAGCTCTGCCAGAAGCTCCAACCCGTTGCCGATGGCCCCGACGGGGGATATGAGATCGTGGCAGATGCGCGAGCCCAGAAGACCGGCGAAATCGAGCGGCGGGTCCGCCGCGCCGGACCGGTCGGCGGGGTCTAGGAACGGTGCGATCGCTTGGGTCATGCGGGGCCGCCTCCTGCGAGCCGTCGGGAACCTGTCCCCCGTCCGAACGGTCGCTCCGAAAGGTAAAGAATGCATGAACTTCTGGAACCTGGTGCGCGGGTGCGCTTGAAGGGGGCGCCGGACTGGGGCGTCGGCCAGGTGCAGTCGGTGATCGGCGATCGGGTGACGATCAACTTCGAGAACGCGGGCAAGCGGGTCATCGACGCCTCCCGCGCCGTGTTGGAACCGGTGTTCGAGCCATGAGCATGGCGCTTGACGAGAGTACGCATGGTTGTGCTCAACCTGCACGGGAATTTGAGTCCGGTTCCGAAACCTCCCCGCGTTGCGCCCCGCCGACCCCTCCCATAAAGTCCGCCGCGCCCGGGGAAGGGCCGTCCGACCCGGCGGCCGCGCGCGAGGAGACGTCGCCGATGGAGATCGACGCCGGGCGTTTCACCGTCAGGCTGGCGCGCAGCGACGAGGACGTGGCGGCGGCCCAGCGCCTGCGCTACCGGGTCTTCGTCGAAGAGCTGGGGGCCAAGGCCAGCCCGGAGGAACACGCGGCGCGGCGCGAGATGGACGCGTTCGACGCGCATTTCGAGCACCTGCTGCTGATCGACAACGAAAGCCGCTTCGACGATCCGCTGGATCGGGTGGCCGGGGCCTATCGGCTGATGACCGGGGCGCGGGCGCGGGCGGGGATCGGGTTCTACGGCGCCACCGAGTACGATCTGAGCAAGCTGGAGGCGACGCCGCGCAAGGTGGTGGAGCTGGGCCGGTCCTGCGTCGGGTCGGAGGTGCGCGGCGGGGCGGCGATGCATTTGCTGTGGACGGGCCTGGGCGAGTTCGTCACGTCGCGCGGGATCGAGATCATGTTCGGCGTGGCGAGCTTTCATGGCGCCGATCCCGCGCCTCTGGCCCCTGCGCTGAGCTTTCTGCACCACAACCACTTGGCGCCCGAGGACCTGCGGGTGCGCACGCTGCCGGAGCATTTCCAGCCGATGGATCTGCTGCCGGCCGACCAGGTGGACCGCAAGCAGGCGACGCGGCGGATCCCGGCGCTGATAAAGGCCTATCTGCGGCTGGGCGGCTTCGTCGGCGAGGGCGCCTATGTGGACCACGACTTCAACACGGTCGACGTGTGCCTGCTGATGGACACCGCGCGCATGGTCCAGCGCTATCGCAGCTTCTACGGCAAGGATGCGGGCGGCGGGCGCGCAGGAGA
>JBCCPD010000490.1:0-2902 GCA_039025075.1 Pseudomonadota bacterium
CCCGCCAGCACCTCCCGCGCCCGAGGCCCCATGACCGCGAACACCGCCTCGCCGGCCGTCACGTCGGTGACGACGGCGAAATCCTCGCCCAGATGCCGCCGCAGCCAGGCCAGATCCCGCGTCACCGTCGCCGCCGGCACGACGCAGAGGAACGCCGTCTCGCTCAGCCGCGTCACCGTCAGATCGCACTCGATCCCCCCTCGCGCGTTCAGCATCTGGGTATAGACCAGCCGCCCCGGCTCGACGTCCACGTCGTTCCCGCAGACCCTCTGCAGAAAGGCGCAGGCGTCCCGCCCCTCGACCCGGATCTTTCCGAACGAGCTGAGGTCGAAGAGCCCAACGCCCTCCCGCGCCGCCATATGCTCGTCGCGCTGGTTCTCGAACCAGTTCTGCCGGCCCCAATCGTAGCGATATTCGCGCTCCTGCCAGTCCCGCGCGAACCAGTTCGCCCGCTCCCACCCGGCGGTCTCCCCGAACACCGCGCCGCGGGCCTTCAGCGCCTCATGCACCGGAGAGCGCCGCACGCCGCGCGCCGTCTCCGGCTGCCGATAGGGCCAGTGATCGGCGTAGAGCAGGCCGAGCGTCTCCGTCACCCGCTCCCGCAAGTATCTGCGGTTCCTCTGGAAAGGCTGGGCGCGCCTTATATCCACGTCCCACAGGTCGAAGGGCGGCTCCCCGTCCTCCAGCCACTGAGCCAGGGCCATCCCGGCGCCGCCGGAGCTGACGATGCCGATCGAGTTGTACCCGGCCGCCAGCCAATACCCCCGCAGCTCCGGCGCCTCGCCGAGGTAGTAGCGGTCGTCGGGCGTGAAGCTTTCGGGGCCGTTGAAGAAGGTGTGCACGCCGGCGGTCTGGAACAGCGGCATCCGCCGCGTGGCGGCGTCCAGGATCGGCTCGAAATGCTCGAAATCCTCGGGCAGGGCGTCGAAGCAGAAGTCCTCCGGAATGCCCCCCATCCCCCAGGGCTTCGCCCTCGGCTCGAAGGCCCCGAGCATCATCTTGCCGGCGTCGGTCTTGTAGTAGGCGCACTCATCCGGCACCCGCAGCACCGGCAGATGGCCGAGCCCCTCCACCGGCTCGGTCAACAGATAGAAGTGCTCGCAGGCATGCAGGGGCAGCGTCACGCCCGAAGCGGCGGCGAGGTCGCGCCCCCACATCCCCCCGCAGTTCACCACGACGTCCGCGGCGATGGCGCCCGAGGCTCCGCCGGCCTCCCACTCCACCCCCGTCACGCGCCCGTCGGCCGAGGTCACCCGCGAAACCTTTGCATCCTCGAAGATTTTCGCCCCCGCCGCCCGCGCCCCCTTGGCGAGCGCCATGGCGATGTTCGCCGGGTCGCATTGGCCGTCGCCGGGCAGATGCACCGCGCCGACGACGTCGCCGACCTCCAGATGCGGGTACATCGCTTTGACCTCGTTCGGCCCGACCTCCTCGACCTCGACCCCGAAGGCCCGAGCGAGCGTCGCCTGGCGCCGCAGCTCCTCATGCCGCCCTTCGGTCAGCGCGACGGAGATCGAGCCGACCGCCCGCATTCCCGTGGCGACACCCGTCTCCGCCTCCAGCCGCCCGTAGAGGTCCGCCGAATACTTCGCCAACCGCGTCATGTTCCGGTTCGGCCGCAGCTGCCCGATCAGCCCCGCCGCATGCCAGGTCGTCCCGCTGGTCAGTTTTTTCCGCTCCAGCAGCACAACGTCCGACCACCCCAGCCGCGCCAGATGGTAGGCGACCGAGCAGCCGGAGACCCCTCCGCCGATGATGACGGCGCGCGCTTGAGCGGGAATTTCAGCCATTCTCGGCCCTCCTCGACCTCTCGCGGCCGAGCATCGCGGCCCCGAAAGGCCGCCGCAAGCGGGCCCTCAGACGGAAACCGCGGCCAGAACCGTCTCCCGATCCAGGGCCGATTTCTCCCCCCGCAGGCTCACGCGGCCCCGCTCCAGCACGTAGAGACTGTCCGCCAGACCAAAGGCGAAGTCGAAATACTGCTCGACCAGCACGATCGCCATGTCGCCGCGGTCCCGCAACAGCCCGATCACCCGGCCGATCTGCTGGATGATATTGGGCTGGATCCCCTCCGTGGGCTCGTCCAAAAGCAGCAGCTTGGGCTTCAAGATCAGCGCCCGGGCGATAGCCAATTGCTGCTGCTGACCGCCGGAAAGGTCGCCTCCGCGCCGGTTCTGCATCTCCTTGAGCACTGGAAACAGCTCGAAGATCTCCTCCGGCACGCGTCTTTCCGCCTTCGGGAGGATCGAAAACCCCGTCTCCAGGTTCTCCCGCACCGTCAGCAGAGGAAAAATATCGCGCCCCTGGGGCACGTATCCGACCCCGCTCCGCGCCATGTCATGCGCTTTCGCCCGCCCCACCGGCGCGGAATCGAGCGAAATCCCCCCGCCGGAGCGCGGATGCGCCCCCGATATGGCCTTCAAAAGCGAGGTCTTTCCGACCCCGTTGACCCCCATCACGCAGGTCACGCGGCCGGTTTCGGCGCTCAGATCGATGCCGTCGAGGATCTTCGAGCCCCCGTAATGCAGCGTCAGGCCGCGGATCTCCAGCATCTCAGCGCCCCAGATAGACGTCGATCACGCGGCGATCGGACGTCACATGGTCGATGGAGCCCTCGGCCAGGACCGAGCCCTCGTGCAGCACCGTCACCTTGCAGCCGAGTCGGCGCACGAAGTCCATGTCGTGCTCCACCACCACCGCGCGGGTCTTCGCGGCCTCGCGCAGAAGGTCCGTCGTATGCTCCCGCTCCGCCGGGGTCATGCCGGCGGCGGGCTCGTCGACCAGCAGCAGACGCGGCTCCTGCGCCAGCAGCATGCCGATCTCCAGCCACTGCTTCTGCCCGTGGCTCAGCTCACCGGCCTTGCGCGGCAGATGCTCCGCCAGCCCGATCTCCCGCGCCAAC
>JBCCPD010000491.1:0-2894 GCA_039025075.1 Pseudomonadota bacterium
CCGCGGCCCCCCGCCCCCCCCCGCGGGCCGGCCCCCCCCCCCCCCCCCCCCCGCGGCCGGGCGGGCCGCGCGGCCCGAAGCCTCTGCAAAGCGCAGGAGAGGCCGGAAAGCCCGATCTCGCCGGACGCGGCGCAGGCGAGGTCTCGGGTCCGAGCCTCTGCCCGTCGCCGCGCCCGGCGACGTGGCCGCAACCGCGAGGGCTCAGGTCGATCGGCAAGAACGGCGCATGCATCGGGCCGACCGCGGCCTCGCCGTCGGCGTCCACCCCATTCCGAGGCCGCTCACACGTTGCGCCGGGCCTCGACCGCGTCCCAGAATCGTCCGGCGACGTCCAACCCGTCGAAACGCTCCAGCTCCTGCATGCCCGTGGGCGAGGTGACGTTGATCTCGGTCATCATGCCGCCGATCACGTCGATGCCCACGAAGACCAGCCCGCGCTCGCGCAGCGTCGGGCCGATGGCGGCGCAGATCTCCCGATCGCGCGCATCGAGCCCGACGGGCTCGGGCCGCCCCCCCACATGCATGTTCGAGCGGGTCTCTCCCGCCTGCGGCACGCGGTTGATCGCTCCGACGGGCTCGCCCTCGATCAAGATGACCCGCTTGTCGCCCTGCTCCACCGCCGGCAGGAAGGCCTGGGCGATCAACGGCTCGCGGTTGATGCCGGAAAACAGCTCGTGCAGCGAGGCGAGGTTGCGGTCTCCCTGCTGCAGACGGAACACCCCGGCGCCGCCGTTGCCGTAGAGCGGCTTGAGGATCACGTCGCCGAACGCGTCCTTGAAGGCGCGCAGACTGGCCAGGTCGCGGGCGATCATGGTCGGCGGCGACAGCTCTGCGAAATCCAGCACAAGGATCTTTTCGGGGCAGTTGCGCACCCAGAACGGGTCGTTGACGACGAGCGCCGTCGGATGAACCCGCTCCAGCAGATGGGTGGTGGTGACGTAGGACATGTCGAAGGGCGGATCCTGCCGCAGCAGCACCACGTCGACCTGACCTAGATCCAACATCTCCGCATCGCCGAGCGTGAAATGATCGCCGCGCCGCCGCCGCACCTCCAGCGGCCGGGCCTCGGCCAGCACGCGCCCGCGATCCCAGATCAGATCGCCCGGCCCGTGAACCCAAAGGCGATGGCCTCTCGCCTGAGCCTCCTCGGCCATGCGGAAGCTGGTGTCGGCGTCGATGTCGACGCCGTCGATCGGATCCATCTGCAGGGCCACCGAAAGCGTCATCGCCGCGTCCTTTCCAGCTGAAAGCCGCGGAGCAACACCACGAGCGGCCGCCGCGGTCAAGCCGCGGGCCTTGGGTCAGGTCAGGCGAAGGCGTTCTCGAGAACCTCCATTCGACCGTGCCGATCGCACAGCGCGAGGTCGAAGCGGAGGTCGAGCGAGCCGGCCTGCGCCAGCTCGGCGAACCGCATCGCCGCGGCTTCCAGTCGCGCGAGCTGATCGGGCCGCAGCGCATGGGCCGCCTCCTCGAGGCTGCGCCGCGCCTTCACTTCCACGAAGGCGATCACGTCGTCGCGCCGCAGGATCAGATCGATTTCGCCGCCGCCATGGGCCCGCCCGGGCCGCCAGTTGCGCGCCAGCAGCCGCCAGCCGGCCCTCGCGTAGCGACGTTCGACCGCCGCCTCCGCCGAGCGTCCCGTCACGCCGGCCGCGCGTCCGCGTCTGCGGCGTCGGTCCCCGACTTGGCCCCCGGCTTCCGCGAGACTGTCGAAGGGCATCGGCTTCTCCTGCGTCAGAACCGTCCCAATCCGCCCTCGCCGCCTAAATCCTCCAAACAAGCGAAGATTTCCCTAACGCCCCTCCCCCCGCATCTCCAGCGCCCGCGCATAGACCTCCCGCCGCGGCCGCCCTGTGGCCTCGGCCACCTGCGCGGCCGCGTCGCGCACGCCCTGGCTCCGCAGCGCGTCGACCAGCAGCGCGTCGACTTCTTCTGCGTCCGCGGCCGCGTTCGGCGCGGGTCCCGCGAGCAGCACGACTTCACCTCGCGGCGGCGTCCGCGCCGCGTGCTCGGCCAGCTCCGCCAGAGGCGCTCGGCGCACCTCCTCGAAGCGTTTGGTGAGCTCGCGCGCCAGCGCCGCAGGGCGCTCCGGGCCCAGGGCGTCGGCCATGTCGGCCAAGGTCTCCGCCGCGCGGCGCGGGCTTTCATAGCAGATGAGCGTGGCGCGCACCTGCGCCACGCCGGCCAGGTCCCGCCGCCGCGCCGCTCGGCGCGCCGGCAGAAACCCCAGGAACAGGAACCGGTCCGCCGGCAGGCCGGAGAGCGTCAGCGCCGTCACCGCGGCGCTCGCCCCCGGCGCGGCGGTCACCGGCAGGCCCGCCTCGATGGCCTCCCGCGCCAGCTTCCAACCCGGATCCGAGACCAGCGGCGTGCCGGCGTCGGAGATCAGCGCCACGCTGGCGCCCGCCTTCAAGGCCTTGAGCAGACCCGGCCGCGCCTTAGAGCCGTTGCGGTCATGGTAGGCCACCAGCCGCCGGCCGCGCAGAGCGATCCCATGCAGTTCCATCAGGCGGCGGGCCGTGCGCGTGTCCTCCGCCGCCACCATGTCGGCCCCCGCCAGCACGTCCAGCGCCCGAAGCGTCACGTCGCGGGCGTGGCCCAGGGGCGTCGACACCAAGTGCAGTCCCGGCGCGGGCGGGTCCCGCGGCGCCCAAGCCGCTGCGGGCGGGTCCGGCGCCGCCGTCGCATCGTCGAGGGTCGGCGAGGCGTCGTCGGCCTCCTCCCGCGCCAAAGCCGAGGGCACGGCGCCGCCGCGGTCCTGGACCTCGCGGGCCCGCGCGCCCTGCGGCTTTCGTCGCGACCGCTTGACGGTCATAATCCGCTCCTAGAGTCGACGAGACCCCTTCGACCCGCGCGGCGCGCGGAACAGGAGCTTCGAGCCATGCCCTTCACCA
>JBCCPD010000492.1:0-2893 GCA_039025075.1 Pseudomonadota bacterium
ACCGCGCGGTAAAGGAGCCCGGTGTCGAGATGAGCCAGCCCGAAGCGAGCCGCCAAGGCCTTGGCGAGCGTGCCTTTTCCCGCCGCCGCCGGCCCGTCCAGGGCCACCGTGAAGGGCGCGTCGCTCATTGGGTCGTCAGCTTCGCGTCGTCGCCGGGGCGCTGGGGCAGCCCGTCCGCGATCTCATAGTAGCCGCCCTTGTCGGCGCAGAAGATGTGGCCGATCAGGGAGAGCCCCTCCGCCTCATCCAGCGCGCCCGCGTGCAGCGAAAGGCGCGCGCTGTCCGACGTCGCCCAGAAGAGGGAGCTGCCGCAGACCCCGCAGAAGCCGCGCCGCGCCTGGGCGGAGCTTTCGTACCAGCGCAGCCCGTCCTCGCGCTCCAGGATCACGTCTTCCTGCAGGGCGGAGGTCGCCGCCACGAAATTGCCGGAGGTCTTGCGGCATTGCACGCAATGGCAGGCCACCACCGGCCGCAGAGGTCCTTCGACCCGATAGCGCACGGCCCCGCACAGGCAGGACCCGCGGGCCGTGACGGCGCGCCCGGGCGCGGCCGAGGCGCTCACGCCGCGTTCCGGCGCAGAAAGACGGCGCCCAGGCCCTCCATCAGCGGCAGGAAGGACGGAAAGCTCGTGGCGATGGGGGAGGCGTCGTCCAGCGTCACCGGCGTCTTCGACGCAAGGCCCGCCACCAGGAAGCTCATGGCGATGCGATGGTCGAGCCGAGTCGCCACGGTCGCGCCTCCGGCCAGGCCCCGGGGGCCGAGGCCGTGAACGGTGAAGGTTTCCTCCGTCTCCTCCACACGCGCGCCGAGCGCCTCGAGGCCTCGCGCCATGGCGTCGATGCGGTCGGATTCCTTCACGCGCAGTTCCTTGACCCCGCGCATGACGGTGGTCCCTTCGGCATAGGCCGCGAGCACCGAGAGGATCGGGTATTCGTCGATCATGGAGGGCGCGCGCTCGGGCGGGACCTCCACCCCCTTGAGGGTTGAAAAGCGGGCGATCAGGTCCGCCACGGGCTCCCCGCCTTCCTCCCGGCGGCGTTCGAAGGTCAGGTCGGCGCCCATTTCCACCAGCGTCTTGTAGAACCCGGCGCGGGTGGCGTTGAGGCCGACGCCCGGGACGCGGACCTCCGAGCCCTCCGTCAGCAGCGCCGCGGCGACCGGGAAGGCGGCGGAGGACGGATCGCGCGGGACGGCCAGCGTCTGGCCCATCAGCTCCGGCTGGCCGGTCAGCCGGATCAGGCGGCCCTCCGGCGTCTCCTCCGCGCTCACCTGGGCGCCGAAGCCGGTCAGCATGCGCTCGGTATGGTCGCGGGTGGCTTCGGGCTCGATGATCTCGGTGACGCCGGGGGCGTTGAGGCCGGCGAGCAGCACGGCGGATTTCACTTGGGCGGAGGCGACCGGCAGGCGGTAGCGGATCGGCAGCGGATCGCGCGCGCCGGTCAGGATCAGCGGCAGCCGGCCGCCCTCGCGGCCGCGGGCCTGCGCGCCGAACTCCGCCAACGGGGCCGTCACCCGGCCCATGGGGCGGGACCGGAGGGAGGCGTCGCCGGTGAAGCAGGCGCTGATCGGCGTCGTGGCCATGGCCCCCATGATCAGCCGCACGCCGGTGCCGGAATTGCCGCAATCGACCACGTCCTCCGGCTCCGCGAAACCGCCCGCGCCGACGCCATGGATGCGCCATTCGCCCGGCGCGAGGCGTTCCACGTCGGCTCCGAAAGCCCGCATGGCCTCGGCCGTGCGCAGAACGTCCTCCCCCTCCAGCAGGCCCTTGGCGCGGGTTTCGCCGAAGCTGAGCGCTCCGAGGATCAGGGCGCGGTGCGAGACGGACTTGTCGCCTGGGATTTCCACCGTGCCGCGCAGAGGCGGCGCGGCGGCGGCGGTCAGAGGCTGGGCGGGGTTTTCGGCGGTCATGGGGCGATCATGGGCGGCGCTCGGGCGCAAGGGTCGACGGACGCGCCGTGTCCTAGCGGGCGGCGGCGGCGCGGTCCAGCGACCGCCGCGACGCGTCAGGCACGACCCGCCGCACCGTGGTCAGTGCCGAAGGGCGGACGGAAGGCGGACCCGAGGCGGGCCGGTTGCCTCGGGACGGCGAAGGCGTGCAAGCTTGCACGGGTTGCAAGTCATTGAAATCGCGTGGACCAAATAAGGCGAAATATGGCGAAAGGGCGTGCACGTTCGCTCAGATGCGTTGAAACGTGAGATAGCAGGGCGCGCGGCCCTCGCGCAGGGCCTTGGCTTCGTATCGGGTGCCGGGCCAGTCGGGCCAGGCGTCCCGCCAGTCGGCCGGCCCATCCGCGGTCCAGGCGAAGTCGTCCCGCGGATGCATCGCCTCCAACGCATGCCGGATATAGTCGGGGATGTCGGAGGCCACGCGCAGATGCGCGCCGGGCGTCAGAACGCGGGCGAACGCGTCAAGGTTGTCGGGGTTGATGAAACGCCGCTTGCGGTGCCGGGTCTTTGGCCAGGGATCCGGGTAGAGCACGAAGGCCCGCGCGATCGAGCCCACAGGCAGCACCTCCAGCAGGTCGCGGGCGTCTCCGGCATGAAGGCGGATGTTGCCGGCCCCCGCCCGCTCCATCGCCGCCAAGTGAACCGCGACGCCGTTGACGAAAGGTTCGGCGCCGATGAGGCCGATGTCGGGATGGGCCAGCGCCTGGGCCAGAAGATGCTCGCCGCCGCCGAAGCCGATCTCCAGCCAGATGTCGCGGGGATCGCCGAAGAGCGCTTCGAGATCGACCGGCGCGCGATCGGGGTTCTCCGACCAGGACACGCCCGGCACGCGGACCTTCGGCAGGGTGTCGCGCAGGTGATCGGCCTGGCCCTGCCGCAGCTTCTTGCCGTGCCGTCGGCCATGAAAGTTGCGCCAGGGCGCGCCGTCGTCGCGGGGCTCGAG
>JBCCPD010000493.1:0-2889 GCA_039025075.1 Pseudomonadota bacterium
CCGGCGCGCCCGCGAGGCGAGGCGCCCCGGCACGACGGATCGCGCCTCAGCGGCAGTCGCCGATCGCGCCGGAGGAGCCGCGGAGCGACAGGCGAATGTCCCCTTGATCCCAGGCCACGCGCATGCGCGAGCCCGCCTTGATGCGCGCGACCATGCGCTGGAAGCGCTGCGCCTTGCGCGACGTGTCCGCCACGAAGGAATTCCCACGGAACCGCAGGGTCCGCGCCTCTCCCCCGTCGAAGCTCAGCCGCACCCGGCCCGTGGGCGCCTGCCCCAGGGCGAAGGCCGACAGCACGCCGGGATCGCCGCGGCGCGACGGGCACATGACGGTGAAGGAGGCGCCGTCCTCCGTGTAGACGCTCGCCACCCGCCGTCCGTCCTGCACGTGCCACTCCCACGCCCCGCTGCGGGTGGTCTTCACGCGGGCGTCGACCGCCGGAGAGTCCACGCGCGGCGCCCGCATCTGCGCGTGGGCAAGGACTGGGGCGAGGACCGGGGCGAGGACGAAAGCCGACAGGGCGGCGATGAGGCGAAGGCGCATGGCGCAGGATCCCCGTTGACGACGCTGAAGAAATCGCGCGCACCCTCGCCGCTCGCGCCCTCGGGATCAACCGCCCGGCGCGCCTTGGCCCGCGGCCGCATCGCCGCGCCCGCTTGACGCCGCCCGCCTCCCCGACGACATCCTGCCGCAAAGGAGACCGCGCCATGACCACCGCCCTCGCCCCTTTCGAGATCGACGAGACCGAGGCCCGCGCCGGCGTCTTCGCCGGCGACGACCCTTTCGCCCTCGCCGAAGCCTGGCTGGCCGAGGCCTGGACGTCCGAGATCAACGACGGCAACGCCATGACCCTCGCCACCGCCGACGCGTCGGGCCTGCCCAACGCCCGCATGGTCCTCTTGAAGGAGATCGAAGGGTCTGACGCCCCCTCCGGCGGCGCCTTCGTCTGGTACACCAACTACGACAGCGCCAAGGGCGGCGAGCTGACAGAAAACCCCCAGGCCGCCGGCATCCTCAACTGGAAATCCCTCCGCCGCCAGCTCCGCTTCCGCGGCCCGGTGACCCGCGAGGACGGCCCCCAGGCCGACGCCTACTACGCCTCCCGCGGCCTGCAATCCCGCCTCGGCGCCTGGGCCTCCCAGCAGTCCCGCCCCCTCTCCTCCCGCGGCGCCTTGATGGCCGAGGTCGCCAAGGTCGCCGCCCGCCATCCCCTAGACCCGCCGCGCCCCCCGCATTGGGGCGGCTTCCGCCTGCGCCCCACGCAGATCGAGTTCTGGGCCGACGGCGCCCATCGTCTCCACGACCGCTTCCAATGGCGCCGCGAGAGCCCCGACGCCCGCCGCTGGCAGGTGCGTCGCCTCAACCCCTGACGGGAGCGCCGGCGGGCAATACCTGAGCGCGGAGCTCGGATATTGCCAATCCAGCCCGGCAGGTTCACTTTGCCGCATCCGCTCCAGCCGAAGACAGGCCCATGCCCCACCGCAAGACCCTCCTCCTGACCGGCGCCTCCCGCGGCATCGGCCATGCCACGGTCAAGCGGTTTTCGTCCGCCGGCTGGCGCGTGATCACCTGCTCCCGCCACGCCTTCCCGGAGGATTGCCCCTGGGAGGCGGGGGAGGAGGATCACATCCAGCTCGACCTCGCCGATCCGCAAAGCACCATCGCGGCGGTGGACGAGATCCGATCCCGCCTCGAAGGCGGCCGGCTGGAGGCGCTGGTCAACAACGCCGGCATCTCCCCCAAAGGTCCGGAGGGGGAGCGGCTCTCGACCCTCGACACCGACCTTCGGGTCTGGGGAAAAGTGTTCCACGTCAACTTCTTCGCCCCCATCGTCCTGGCCCGCGGCCTGAAGGACGAACTGCAGGCCGCCCAGGGCTGCATCGTCAACGTCACCTCCATCGCCGGGGCCCGCGTGCACCCGTTCGCCGGCGCCGCCTACGCCACCTCCAAATCCGCCCTCGCCGGCCTGACGCGGGAGATGGCGCATGATTTCGGCCCCTTCGGCGTGCGCGTGAACGCCATCGCCCCGGGGGAGATCGAGACCGCCATCCTCTCGCCCGGCACCGACGCGATCGTGCGGCAGATCCCCATGCGCCGTCTCGGCCAGCCGGAGGAGGTGGCGCGCACGATCTACTACCTGTGCACGCCTGAAAGCGGCTACGTGACCGGCGTCGAAATCGAGATCAACGGAGGTCAGCACGTATGAGTGTCAATTCGATACGACAAATCGCCATGTCATGCTGTGACTCCGGGACCTGATAGCTTAGGTTCCCCAAGCGACGAGATAGACTGAGAGGAAGAGCCGGATGAGCAACGAGCCCGCCGAGAGGAAGTACTCCAACGAACAGATCGCCGGCGCCGCCTTGGTCGGAGCCCTTTTCCTGGCCGTGGTGATTACGGCTTCGGGCGGCGGCGCTCCTTTGATCGGATCCCGGTCGGAGCCGGCGGCCGAGGAACCCGTCGCCGAGGCGGCCGACGCCGCCGAAGACGAGACCGTGGCGGAGACCGTCGAAGAGGCCGCCGAAACCGTCGCCGAAACGGCTGAGGACGTGGCGGAGGGCGCTGCAGAAGTCGCCTCCGACGCGGCCGACGCCGTCGTCGACGCCGCCTCGGGCGCGGTCGAGGTCGCGACCGAAGCCGCCTCCGACGCGGCCGAAACGGTCGCCGAGGCGGTGCAGCCCGCCGCGCAGGAGGCGCCGGAGGCGGCCCCGGAACCGGTCGAGACCGCCGCCGCAGCACCCGCGCCCGCCGCGCCTGCCGCGTCCGCCCAGGCTCCGGCGGCGTCCGCCGCGGATGTCGGCCTGGTGGCGGCGGCCGAGGCGCGACTCGAAGAGCTTGAGACGCGCATCGCCATGATCGCCCATTCCAACATGGCGGGCGGCGGCGAGGCC
>JBCCPD010000494.1:0-2886 GCA_039025075.1 Pseudomonadota bacterium
GCGGCGAGACCCGCCGCCCTTCCAGGCGCGGCATCGCCTCGATCCGGTTGCAGCCCCAGGCCGGGCGCGCCAGCGCGATCTCGAGGATGAGCGCCACGGTCTCACCCGGCGTCGTCTGCGGGCGGCACTTGCGGATCGGCGACAGATCCTTCAGCCCGTGCGTCCGGAACCGCCGGCGCTATCGATAGAAAGACCTGCGGTCCATTCCCCCCCGACGGCGGGCCTCCGTCAGGTTGCCGAGCTTCTCCGCCAGTTCGAACACGCTCAAGCGCTGCCGCGCGATCTTCGGCTCCGCGGTCATCGAACCCTCCTTCCTGACAGACCCCACGAGGCGCAAACATCAGTCAAGAAGAGTGGGAGTACACCGCCCAATCCGCACCTTCTCGGCGTGCATGCTCGCCTCCGAGCTGGGGGTCGCAAACGATCGAAGGAGGGGGCGTTGTTCAGGCGTAGGACTTCCGGCTGTTTGGTCGGCGAGTTGGAGCTTCCAGCTAGGGCTTCGTATGTCGCTCGATCGCAGGCTCGATCTTGACGTCACTGCGCGTCGAGCGTACTTGCAAACCAGTTGCGGGCGTAGTTCAGTGGTAGAACGTCAGCTTCCCAAGCTGAATGTCGTCGGTTCGATCCCGATCGCCCGCTCCACCGCCTTCTTCTCGGCAAACCCTCGCGCCATATGCCTTTCACGCGCGACGGGCGCGCTTTCGTTCGGCGTCTGCGGCTCAAGCCGTCCGCCGCCCAAAGCACCCGCATGTCGCCACCCGTCGTCCCGTCGTCCCGACGACCGGGCAGCGGCGGCGCGATCCGTCCGTGGCGGCGAAAGATAGCGCCATCGCCCCCGCTTCCGCGCCTTTTGCCCTCGCCGAACGCCGCCCCTGGCGGACCCGTATCTCGACCGCGGCGCCGCGCCAAGATCGCGGCTCGGTGCGCGCCGCCGTCGCCCCGCCAGGTCCCCGAAACGAAAAGCGGAGGCCCGCAGGCCCCCGCTGCGATACCGCCTCGTGGCCGGCCTACTCGTTCAGCAAGCCGATCTGCGTCATGAAGGCGATATGCGCGTCCAGCGCTTCCTGCGCCAGATCCGACTGGGCCGCCACGTCGCGCCAGGCGTCGACGGCGATGCCGCGGAACTTGTTGCGCTCCTCCTGCGGCCAGTCGATCACCGTGATGTCGCCGCCGGCCTTGTGCTCGGCCACCAGCTTCTTGTCCTCGAGGTCGGCCAGTCGGCGCATCGAGGAGTAGGCGGCGTAGTACCAGACCTCGAGCGACATGCGCTCGGCCTCGGACAACCCGTCATAGACGTCCTTGTTCATGATGAACTGCAGAACGGCCATCGAGTGGATGCCCGGATAGATCGGGTACTTGGCGACCTTGTACATGCCCGACGCGTTGTTGTTGACGTAGGCCGACGCGTCCGCCGCCTCCACCAGCCCCTTCTCCAGCGAGGTATAGACCTCAGAGAACGGCAGCGACACCGGGGCCGCGCCGGCCCGGCGGAACACCTCCGCCGCCAATCCTTCGGGCGAGCGGATCTTCACGCCCTCCAGGTCCGCCACCGAGTTGATCGGGATCGAGCTGACCAGCGCTTCGCGCGCGTAGGGCCCGCAGCCGATCACCTGCACCCGACCGTCGGTGTACTTGTCGTAGAGCTTCTGCAGGATCTCCTTGCCGCCGCCATACTGGCAGAAGGTCTGCATCTGATCGACGGTGTCGTAGCCGGCGATCAGATCGCCGAGGATCGCGAAGGCCGGATCGCGCCCGGCGAAGTAGCTCACCGCGTTCAGATCGCCGTCGAGGATGCCGTTGGCGACCGCGTCGATGGTCTCCCGGTGCGGCACGACCGAGCGGGTGGGCAGCACCTCCATCTTCACGCCGTCCTCGCCGGTCATGGCGTTGAACTTCAGCTGCCAGTCGTCGGTCATGAACCGGTGCGCCCAGTCCCCGGCGCCCGAGCTCGCCTGCAGCTGCAGCGTCTTCGCCTCGGCCGCCTGCGCGGCGAAGGCAAGCGCCGCCGCGCCCGCAAGGGTTGCGACATGTCTCATGGGTCTTCCTCCCGTCTTTTCTTGGGTCTCGATGTTCAGGAAGGTAAAACGTCAGCCGAAGCCCTGCGCCAGCGCGAACATGATCCACATGATCAGCGCCGCGGCGGCGTAGCCGACGATCCAGGTCCAGGCCCCGTAGTACCTGACCGGATCATGACGGCCCCCTTCTTCGGACATGACCGTCTCCTCCCTGTTTTTTCGCGCCTTAAGTTGACGCTTCGTGAGTCATACGACAGTTTCAACGACAACAAGTCAACGCCCACGAAGGCGTCGACGCAGCGCCCGCCGTCTCCGGCGGCGCGTCAGGGAGGATCAAGACCATGGCCATGCGCAACCTCGATCCCGCGCAGGAGGATCTGCTGCGCCGGGACGCGGCAGGCGCCGACGACGCCTTTTCGGCCGTCGACCACCTCTCGCGCTTCTCCGGCCTCGCCGTCGCCCAGCTCTATCTGATGGTCGCCGCCGTCACCGTGTGGGAGGTCGTCGCCCGCTACGTTTTCCACGCGCCGACCACCTGGGCGTTCGAGATCGTCATGGTGCTCTGCGCCATCGCCTGGATGATCTCCGCCGGCTACGTGACGCTGCAGAAGCGCCACATCGGCATCACCGTCTTCTACCTCATGGCCGGCGAGCGAACGCGCTGGAGCCTGGACCTCTTCGCCATGGTCGTAGGCGTCCTCGCCCTCTTCCTGCTGGCCGACGACGCCCTGGTGCGCTCCCTCGCCAGCCTCACCACGCTCGAGCGGGCCGGCACCGCCTTCAACTCGCCCGAACCGGCCATGCTGAAGACCGCCCTGGTCATCGGCGTCACCCTCTACCTGATCCAGCTGCTGGTGAACCTGCACCGCCA
>JBCCPD010000495.1:0-2883 GCA_039025075.1 Pseudomonadota bacterium
CCGGGGAGGGCGGGCGGGCGGCGCGCACGCATCGGCGCCGGCCCCGGCCCCCCGGGGCGCCCCGCCGCCTTGCGCGCCCGCCCCCGGCTCAATACTTTCCATCCGCAACGACTGGGAGCGCGCCATGACCGTCACCCCTCAGGACATCCTCAAGGCGCTGGCCCGCATCGTGGACCCCGCCACCGGCCAGGACCTCGTCGCCGCCGACTATGTGCGCGCGCCCTCCTTCGACGGCGCCACCGCCCGCTTCGTGCTAGAAGTTCCGCCGGAGCGGGCGCGCGAATTCGGCCCTCTCGCCCAAGCCGCCGAGGCCGCCGTCGCCGCCCTGCCCGGCGTCGAGAAGGCCGCCGGCATCCTCACCGCGCACGGGCCTGTGCCGCCCGCCCCCGCCGCCGACGCCCCCGAAGGCGCGCCGCCGTCCCTGAAGATCGGCCGCCACCCCAGGCCCCAGGCCTCCAAGAAGGTCGACGGCGTCAACCGCATCATCGCCATCGCCTCCGGCAAGGGCGGGGTCGGCAAATCCACCCTCGCCGCCAACCTCGCCGTCGCCCTCGCCCGCGCCGGCAAGCGCGTGGGCCTGCTGGACGCCGACATCCACGGCCCCTCCCAGCCGCGCATGATGGGCGCGACCGCCCGCCCCAAGTCCCCCGACGGGGAGACGATCGAGCCCCTGCGCGCCCATGGGGTCGCCTTCATGTCCATCGGCCTGATGCTGCCCGAGGACGAGGCGGTGATCTGGCGCGGCCCGATGCTGATGGGCGCGCTTCAGCAGATGCTCGGCCAGGTGAACTGGGGCGAGCTCGACGCCCTGATCGTCGACCTGCCCCCCGGCACCGGCGACGTTCAGCTGAGCCTCTGCCAAAAGGCCGACGTCACCGGCGCCATCGTCATCTCCACCCCCCAGGACGTGGCCCTGCTGGACGCCAAGAAGGCTCTGACCATGTTCAAGAAGCTGGAGACGCCGGTGCTCGGCCTCATCGAGAACATGAGCGCCTTCTGCTGCCCCCATTGCGGGCACGAGGTGCACATCTTCGGCGCCCATGGCGTCAAGGCGGAGGCGGAGCGGCTCGACCTGCCCTTCCTGGGCGAGATCCCCCTGCATCTCGACATCCGCGTCGCCGGCGACGGCGGCGCGCCGGTCGCCCTGGGCGAAGGCCCTCAGGCGGCCCCGTTCCACGCCCTGGCGGCCCGCCTGATCGAGGGCGGCATCCTCTGAAACCCGGCGCTGAAACGCTGAGCGGCGCGAAGGTTCCCCTCCGCGCCGCGCGATCGATCTGGACGGGCCCGCGCGCTCAGTCGGCCTTGCGCGCCATCCTCCCCACGCCGAACCAGGTCGCCATGCCGCCGATCAGCAGCCAGCCGGCCATCGGCAGGGGCACCGCGCTCACCTGGCCGGCCTTCATGTTGAACTTCACGTTCTCCTGCTCGTTGCGGTCGAACGACCCGTAGCGGGTGAGCGTGCCGGCCACGGTCAGCGTCGGATCCGTCGCGAAGTCGGTCAGCGACCAAAACAGGTTCTCGCCTTGGTTCGCCCGGAACACGGTCGAAACCGCCTCGCCGTTGATCACCAGGTCGGAGACCTGAATGTAGCTGTCGGCGTCCCGCTGCCGCGGCTGGCCGCGGCCCGGGCGCACGCCCTTGGTGGTGTTGCGCAGGTTGAACTCCAGCGCGTTGGCGGTGAAGTCGGCGTCGCTGTCGAAAGTGATCGGCGTCGCCCCGCCGATCTGGGAGGTCAGCAGGCCGGTGCTGGAATAGTAGGTGAAGCTGAAGGCGTAGGTCTGCGCTTCGGTCGACGAATCGCGCCAGCTGAAGCCATTCGTGCCGCGGAAGGGCTGCTCGGTCCGCTGGTTGCGATCATTGAGCCCGGCAACGCCGACCACATGGTTGTAATTGCCCTGAACGGGGCCGCGATACCGCGTCTCGACCGTCTGGCCCAGGAACTCCGGCCCGTTCGGCGGCGTGAAGGCCGCGACGGTGGTGGCGGAGGCGGCCTGGGCGGCCATCACCAGCCCGGCGAACGCCGCCGCGATGGGCGCGGCGCTGGCGAAAAATCTCATAGGTTCGATCCCCTCTCGGCCCCCGCGCGCTTCTTCGCGCTCGCCTTGGTTCCCGGACCCCTTCTGAGCTCCTCATCCCGATCGACTTGACTCGACGTGTGGGGCAAATACGGATCTGGCGCGCGCCGATCAAGCGCTGGATCGCATTGGTTGAGTTAACGGCGCCTCGCGGCTCTCGGCAGCCGCGCGCGTCCCCGCCGAACCGGCGGTCCGCCCGACGCGCCGCCTGCGCGGGCCATCCGCCCGGCGATGGCGTCAGCCCCGCCGCCGCCGCGCCGCCAAAGCCCCCAGCCCCGCCAGCAGCAGCCAGCCCGCGGCCGGCAGCGGCACGTCCGTCACGGGCGGAACCGTGGTCATCTTGAACGTATGGTTCAGCCGCGACTGGTTCGGGAACTCGCCCGCGCTCCAACGATACTCCGCCACGCCGGTCAGCGACCAGGCCAGCGCATAGTCGAAATCCTCCAGCACGATATAGGCCGTCCCGGCGGAGCCCCCCGCCGCCGGCGCGTTGTCCCCCACGTCATGGGCCTGACCGCCCCCGAAAAAGCGCAGCGCGCGCAGCGCGGTCGCGCCGGCCTTGCTCCCCGCCCCTTGGTTCGACCGCGTGCGGATCATCATCGTCGTCATGTCCGCCATCGCCCTGTACTGGGACGACGCCGAGGTGCTCAGCGGATCGACGAAGCCGGGCTCCCCCGCCGCATCGAAGCTCCCGTCCCACCGCCCCATGGTCAGAGAGATCGCGCCGTCTTCGCCCAGCGGGCCCAGCCCGTCATAGGACAGGCGGAACGCCGCGTCGTAGCCGAGGCCGCCCCCGACCGAAAACGCG
>JBCCPD010000496.1:0-2882 GCA_039025075.1 Pseudomonadota bacterium
CCCTGGCAGGACGTGCCGGAAAACGCCGCCAAGATGCTGGTGGTCGCCGACGGCGATGCGGGCGTGGCGCAGCGCACGGCGGAGGCTTTCGGCAAGAAGATCTGGGATCTGCGGCACGAAACCGCGCCGGACCTGACCGGCGTGGACGAGGCGCTGGACATCGCCAAGGCCGGCCCCGGGCCGGTCGTTCTGGCCGACGTGTCCGACAATGCCGGCGGCGGCGCGCCGTCCGACAGCACCTTCATCCTGCGCGCGGCGCTGGAGCGGGGCGATCAGGGGCTCCTGATCGGCTATTTCTGGGACCCGCTCGCGGTGCGGTTCTGCGAAGAGGGCGGCGAGGGCGCGACGCTGGAGCTGCGCGTGGGCGGCAAATGCGGCCCCGCCTCGGGCGATCCGGTGGACCTGGTCGCGACGGTCAAGGCCATCCGCCACGACGTGAAGCAGACCTTCGGGAACGCGCGCATGAGCATGGGCACGGCGGTCTGGCTGAGCACGGAGCAAGGCGTCGACCTGGTGCTCACCACCAAGCGCACCCAGGTCTTCCACCCCGACGGGTTCGGAGCTCTGAACATCGACCTGAACGTCTACAAGGGCGTCGTGGTCAAATCGATCCAGCATTTCTACGCCGGCTTCGCGCCCGTCGCCTCGCGCGTCGTCTATGTGGACGCGCCCGGCGCCATCCCCCGCGACTTCGCCAACATCCCCTTCCGCCGCTTCGACGCTCCTTACTGGCCGAAGGTGGAGGCGCCCTAAGGAAGGGCGCCCTGCCGCGCCGCGGGGCTGGCCTCCGGCCCGGCCCGCGTGGATCATGGCTCTCCCCGCTTGATCAGGGAGAGATCGCATGGGCCTTTCGGCATGCCACAATTTCCACGACTTCCGCCGCCTCGCGCGGCGCCGCCTGCCGGGCCCGATCTTCGACTACATCGACGGCGCGGCGGACGACGAGGTCACCCATCGGCGCAACACCGAGGCCTATGAGCGCTGCGACCTGGTCCCCAACGTTCTGCGCGGGGCCTCCGACGTCGACATGTCGGTGGAGGTCATGGGCCAGAAGCTGGACCTGCCGGTCTACTGCTCTCCCACCGCGCTGCAGCGCCTGTTCCACCATGACGGAGAGCGGGCGGTCGCCGCCGCGGCCGCCAAGTTCGGCACCATGTTCGGCGTCTCCTCCCTCGGCACGGTCAGCCTGGAGGAGCTGCGCCGCGCCCATTCCACGCCGCAGGTCTACCAGTTCTACTTCCACAAGGACCGCGGCCTGAACACCGCCATGATGTCCCGCGCCAAGGAGGCCGGCGTGGACGTGATGATGCTCACCGTCGACAGCATCACCGGCGGCAATCGGGAGCGGGATCTGAGGACCGGCTTTTCGATCCCCTTCCGCCTGACCCTGGGCGGCATGGCGCAGTTCGCCCTGAAACCCCTGTGGGGGATCAACTACGTCACGCACGAGCCCTTCCGCCTGCCGCAGCTGGACGAGCACGTGGACATGGGCGGCGGCGCGATGTCCATCGGCCGCTACTTCACCGAGATGCTGGATCCCGGCATGGACTGGGCGGACGTGGAGAAGATGGTCGCCGAATGGGACGGCCGATTCTGCCTCAAGGGCGTGATGTCGGTGGAGGACGCTCGCAAGGCCGCCGACATCGGCTGCGACGGCGTCGTGCTGTCGAACCATGGCGGACGGCAGCTGGACGGCTCGCGCGCGCCCTTCGACGCCCTGGCGGAGATCGCGGACGCCGTCGGCGACCGGCTCGACGTCATCGTCGACGGCGGGGTTCAGCGGGGCACCCATGTGCTCAAGGCGCTGTCGCTGGGCGCCAAGGCGGTGGGGCTGGGGCGCTACTACCTCTACCCGCTCGCCGCGGCGGGCCGACCGGGGGTGGAGCGGGCGCTCGGCCAGATGCGGGCTGAGATCGAGCGGGACATGAAGCTGATGGGCGTGCGCCGGATCTCCGACCTCTCCCGCGCCAACCTGGCCCTGCGCTGACGCGCGCCCGTTCGATAGGTCAGGCGACGGGTCGAGCCAAGGGGCGGGCCAAGGGGGGCCGAAGCGCGGGCAGCCGAGCGGGCGGCGCGTCGGTTGACGGAGCGGGCGGCGATGCGTAACGCCTTAGCCCTGCCCCGCGCCGCCGCGCGCCTTGACGGACTGGACCGCCCGACCGTGACGTTCCCGCGCCTCGCCCCGCTCTCGCTCGCCGCGACGCTGCTCGGCGCGGGCCTCGCCGCGCCCGCGTCGGCTCAAGACGGCGTGCGGATCGAGCTCAACAAGCTCGCCGACGAAGGCGGCGCCTGTCAGGCCTACCTGGTGCTCGACACCGGGGCCGAGGCGTTCGAAAGCCTCAGCCTGGATCTGGTGATCTTCGATCCGGATGGCGTCATCGACGGCCGCGTGGCGGTGGAGCTGGGGCCGTTGCGGGCCGACCGCACGGCCGTGCGCGCCTTTCCTCTGCCCGCGCCGAGCTGCGCCCGCGTCGGCCGCCTTCTGGTCAACGACGTGCTCTCCTGCAGAGGCGGGGCCGGCGACCGGACCGACTGCCTCGAGCTGATCGAGACGACTTCGCGCGCCGACGTCGCGCTGATCGACTGACTCTGTCGGCGGGCGGCGGGCGATGAGCGACGCGGCGGAGACGGGTCCAGAGGGGACCGCCCAGGCGCCAGCGGACCTGGCGGCGGCCGACCTGAGCGAGGCCGCCGCGCCTGCGGCCTCGGCGCTCGACCGGCTTTCGGACCTGGGGGCGTCCGGCGGAACGGTCCTGGCCCTCCTGGCCCTGATGTCGGTCTTCGCCCTGGCCCTCGCGCTGGCCAAGACGCTGCAGTTCGCCCGCGCCGGCCTGGGCGACGCGGCCTCGGTGGACGCCGCGCTGGCGCTTTGGGCCCGCGGC
>JBCCPD010000497.1:0-2866 GCA_039025075.1 Pseudomonadota bacterium
CTCGCCTGGCTCTACGCCGGCGCGCCGGTGGCCCTGAAGCTGATCGCCGTCGCCCTGATGTGGAATTTCCCGCTCGACGAGACCGCCCAGGCCGCCGCCCGCGCCCGCCTCGAGCGCGGCGACGACCCCGAGCCCGCCCCCGCCCCCGCCGGCTGAAACCCGGCCGCTGGCGGTTTGCGCCGCCCGCGCGCCGTGCTATCGCCCCGCGCAGACGACAACGCCCGCCCCCGGAGACCCCTCATGGACGGACTCGACGCCCTGCGAGACACTTGGCTCGGCCGCATCGCGGAGGCCGCCGACGAAGGCGCGCTCGAAAGCGCCCGCGTCGCCGCCCTCGGCAAGAAGGGCGAGGTCTCCCTCAAGATGCGCGAGCTCGGCAAGATGACGCCGGAGGAGCGTCAGCAGGCCGGCCCCGCCCTCAACGCCCTCAAGGACGAGCTCAACTCCGCCCTCGCCGCCCGCAAGGCCTCCCTCGCCGACGCTGCGCTGGCCGAGCGCCTGCGCACCGAATGGCTCGACGTCACCCTCGCCCCGCGCCCTCAGCCCCGCGGCACGCTCCACCCCGTCCCCCAGGTCACCGAGGAAGTCGCCGCCATCTTCGCCGACATGGGTTTTTCGGTCGCCGAAGGCCCGGAGATCGAGAGCGACTGGTACAACTTCGACGCCCTCAACATCGCCTCCCACCACCCCGCGCGGGCGGAGATGGATACCTTCTACATGTCCCGGCCGGAGGGTTCGAACCAGCCCCCCCACGTCCTGCGCACCCACACCTCGCCTGTGCAGATCCGCTCCATGCAGGCCCTGGGCGCCCCCCTGCGCGTCATCGCCCCCGGCCGCGTCTACCGCTCCGACTACGACCAGACCCACACGCCCATGTTCCACCAGGTCGAAGGCCTCGCCCTCGACGAGGACCTGAGCATGGCCAACCTCAAATGGGTCCTCGAAGAGTTCTGCCGCGTTTTCTTCGGCCTGAACGAGCCGGACCTGCTGCGCTTCCGCGCCTCCCACTTCCCCTTCACCGAGCCCTCGGCGGAGGTCGACATCAAGTGCTCCTGGGATGGCGGCCAGCTGAAGCTCGGCGAAGGCGACGACTGGCTCGAGATCCTCGGGAGCGGCATGGTCCACCCCAAGGTCATCGCCCACGGGGGCATCGACCCCGAAAAATACCAAGGCTTCGCCTTCGGCATGGGCATCGACCGCATCGCGATGCTCAAATACGGAGTGCCCGACCTGCGCGCCTTCTTCGACAGCGACCTGCGCTGGCTCCGCCACTACGGCTTTTCCGCGCTCCAGACCCCGGTGCTGCACGCGGGACTCTAGGCAAGAAGCATCAGGTCAGACGCAAGGCACCCGGGTATCGCCCGACGACCGCGTCGCAGGTCAGCAGATCCAGCCCTTCGACCCTTGCCTGAGCGATCAGCAGCCGGTCGAAGGGATCGGCGTGGAGCGCCGGCAGTTCAGCCACCGCCGCCCCGTGCCGGCCGTCGACAGGCAGCTCCTCGAAGCCGTTCTCCAGCAGTCCATCGCGGAATGCCGCAGCGTCGATTTCGAAATCGCCGCGGCCGAGACCGGTCTTGATCGCGATCTCCCAAATGCTCACCGCGCTGAAGAACAGCTCCGCCTCCGCCGTCGCGATGATCTCCGCCGCGGCGGGGGGCAGCCGAGGCGAGTCGTCCGCGTGCCAGATCAGCAGGTGGGTATCGAGCAGCGCCCTCAATCGCGTCGCGGCTTCTCGTCCCGACCCTCGAACATCGCGAGGATCTCCTCCTGACCCATCGTGTCGAAGTCGTCGGGGACCTTGATCCGGCCCTTCATGAAGCCTGGCTTGCGCTCGCGCTTCGCCGGCTCCAGCGGCCCCAACTTCGCCACCGGCTTGCCGCGGCGGGTGATCACGATGGTCTCGCCCGCCTCCACATCGGAGAGCAGGGCGGCGAGGTGTGTCTTCGCATCGAACGCGCCGACTTCGCGCATGGCAGGCTCCCAAACCAACTGGTTTACAAACTAGTTGGCTCGTGCCCCCGTTTCAACCGCGCCCCTACAGCTTCAACGCGATCCACGTCGCGAAATCGAAGTTCGGCCGCTCCAGATGGCTCAACGGCCCCGGCGCGGCGTGGTCGGCGCAGAGCCCCCGATAGACCCGCTCCGTGCAGCCCTTGTCCTCGGCGTTCACCCGGTCGATGACCTCCTTGAACGTCGCGAAGTGCTCATGGGCCTGCGGATCGTTCACGAAGTCCGGCGACAGCCCCCCGGCATAGAGGATCCGCACGTGGTCCGGCCCGTCCGGATGCAGGCTGAGATACCAGAAATACCCCGGCGTCAGCGTGATCATAAGCGACGGATAGATGCTCAGCAGCCAGGTCGTCCGCCGCATCTCTCCCGTCAGCCGCGTGTTCGTCGGATGCGCCAGGGTCAGCGAGAACGCGTCGTTCTTCAGGATCCAGTGGTAGTTGAAGCGCTCGTGCCCCGGCGGGCAGGTCATCTTCTCCAGGTCCACATGCCCGCCGATGGTGCCCATGTGGCAGACCGGCAGGTGGTAGCTCTCCATGAAGTTCTCGGCGAGCACCTTCCAATTGGTGTTCCAGCGATGCTCCTCGCGAAACGTCTCGACGTAGTCCTCCATGCCGTAGTCGCCGACCAGGTCGAGCATCGGCTCCAGCCCCGCGCCCGCCGGCGGCGCGTCCTCGTTCAGGGTGACGAAGATCCAGCCCTCCCAGACCTCGCAGCGGATCTGCGGCAGGCGGATCTCGGACCGCTCGAAGGACTGGTTCAGCCCCATCGCCGGCGCGCCCCGCAACCGCCCGTCGAGCCCGTAGGTCCAGGCGTGGTAGGGGCAGGTGATCGCGCCGACGTTGCCGGCGCCCTCCAG
>JBCCPD010000498.1:0-2852 GCA_039025075.1 Pseudomonadota bacterium
AGGCCGACGCCTTGCGCGACGCCCTCGACGCGGCCGGCGTGATCGTCATGGACAATCCGGACGGAGCCGACTGGCGGCTCGGCCCCGACTTCGACCCCGCCAAGCTGGAGCCGGCGCTATGACCCAAGGGAAAGAGCGTCTTTGGCTCTACGACACCACCCTGCGCGACGGTCAGCAGACCGCCGGCGTGGACTTCTCGGCCGAGGAAAAATCGCTCCTTTCCAAGGCCTTGGAAGATCTCGGCCTCGACTATGTCGAAGGCGGCTGGCCCGGCGCCAACCCCACGGACAGCGACTTCTTCGACGCCGCCCCGCGCCTGACCCGCGCCATCTTCACCGCCTTCGGCATGACCAAGCGCGCCGGCCGCTCCGCCGCCAACGACGACGTCCTGGCGGCCGTGACCAACGCCCAAACGCCCGCCGTCTGCCTCGTCGGAAAGACCCACGACTACCACGTCGAAACCGCCCTCGGCGTCACCCTCGATGAGAACCGCGACGCCATCTCCGACTCGGTCAAGCATCTGAAATCCTTGGGCCGCGAACCTCTCTTCGACGCCGAGCACTTCTTCGACGGCTACAAGGCCAACCCGGCTTACGCCCTGAGCTGCCTCGACGCCGCCCTCCAGGCCGGCGCCCGCTGGATCGTCCTCTGCGACACCAACGGCGGCGCGCTCCCGGCGGAGATCGGCGACATCGTGACCGAGGTCGCGAAAAGAATTCCCAACGAAAACATCGGCATCCACACCCATGACGACGCCGGAACCGCCGTCGCCGGAGCGCTCGCCGCCGTCGACGCCGGCGCCCGCCAGATCCAGGGCACCCTCAACGGCCTCGGCGAGCGTTGCGGCAACGCCAACCTCACCACTCTGATCCCCACGCTGCTGCTGAAAGACCCCTACCGCAGCCGCTACGAGACGGGAATCGCAGAGAAAAACCTCCCCCAGCTCACCCGCCTCTCGCGCCTCCTAGACGACATCCTCAACCGCCTGCCGGACCGCCAAGCCCCCTATGTCGGCTCCGCCGCCTTCACCCACAAGGCGGGCCTCCACGCCTCCGCCATCCTCAAGAACCCCGACACTTACGAGCACGTGCCCCCCGAGGCCGTCGGCAACGAGCGCGTCGTCCCGATGTCCAACCAAGCCGGCCAGTCCAACCTGCGCCGCCGCCTGACCGAGATGGGCCTGAACGTCGAGAAGGGAGACCCCGCCCTCGCCCGCATCCTCGACCGCGTAAAGCTCAATGAAGACAACGGCTTCGCCTATGACAGCGCCCAGGCTTCCTTCGAACTCCTGGCCCGAGAGGAGCTCAACCTCCTCCCCCGCTTTTTCGACGTGGAGCGCTACCGCGTCACCGTCGAGCGTCGCCAGAACGCCGTAGGCCAGCTCATCACCGTCTCCGAAGCCGTGGTGGTCTGCGACGTCGAGGGCGAGCGCTTCATCAGCGCCTCCGAATCGCGAGATCTCGCTTCCGAGGACGACCGCGGCCCGGTCAACGCCCTCTCCAAAGCCCTCGCCAAGGATCTCGGCCGATATCAACGCTTTATCGAGGACTGGCGCCTCATCGACTTCAAGGTCCGCATCACCTCAGGCGGCACCGAGGCGGTCACCCGCGTCCATCTCGACAGCGCCGACGGGGAGGGGCGGCGCTGGTCCACCGTCGGCGTCTCCCCCAACATCGTCGACGCCTCCTTCCAGGCCCTGCTCGACGCGATCCACTGGAAGCTGATCCGCGACGAGGCCGCCGCCCGAGGCGCCGCGGCATGAGCTGGGAAGAGATGCCGGAAGGCTTTGAAGAGGCGTTCTTTTCCCTCCATACGGCCCTGCCGCGCCAAGGCCCCGGCGACACCGCCGAGACCCTGCGGGCGTTGGAGATCGCCGCCCCTCCGCCCGCCGCGCGCATGGCCGACATGGGCTGCGGCCCCGGCGCCTCCGCCACCGTCCTGCTGGAGGCGCGGCCCGAAGGAACCCTCTTCGCCTGCGACCTGCACGCGCCTTTCGTGACCGAGGCGCGGCGGCGCGTGAAGCGGCTCGGCGCGACCGCCCGGCTCGACGCGCAGGTGGCGGACATGATGGCGCCGCCGCTCTCCCCCGGCTCGCTCGACCTGATTTGGTGCGAGGGCGCCATCTACAACACCGGCGTGACCGAGGCGCTGACCGCCTGGCGCCCTCTGCTCGCCCCTGGCGGCCTAGCCGCGTTCTCGGAGGTCGTGCGCAAGCGCGCCCGCATGTCGGAGCGCGCCGAAGCCCTGTGGGAACAATACCCCGCCATGACCGACCATGACGGGGTTCGCGCCCGGATCGACGCCGCCGGCTGGAGGCTGGTCGGCGAGTTCGACCTCCCCGATGCCTGCTGGGACGCCTACTATGGCCCGCTCGAGGCCCGCGCCGACGCCCTCGGGGCCCGCCTGCGCAAGACCGAGGGCGGCCGCGCCGCCCTCGCCGCCGAGCGCGAAGAGGCCGCCGTCTGGCGCGGCTGCCGCGGCGAGTACGGCTACGCCTTCTTCATCGTCGAACCGGCGTGACCTCGCCCGAGGACCCCTGCGCCGAGCTGATCCGAGAGGCGGATCCCGACCGCTGGTCCACCGCCCGCCTCGCCGGCCCCCTCGCCCCGCGTCTGACCGCGATCTACGCCTTCAACCTGGAGGTCGCGCGCATCCCCTCGGTCGTCTCGGAGCCCACGCTCGGCGAAATCCGCCTGCAATGGTGGCGCGACGCGATCCAGGAGAACTTCGACGGCAAGCCCCCGCGCCGCCACGAGATCGTCGAGCCTCTGGCCGCCGCGATCCGCGACGCCGCCCTGCCGCAGGACCATTTCGAGGCGCTGCTGGACGCGCGCAGCTACGACCTCGCCGGC
>JBCCPD010000499.1:0-2850 GCA_039025075.1 Pseudomonadota bacterium
CCACGAAGGACGTGCGAAACGCCGTCGACCCCGAGGCCAGGCCGGAGAACGCGGGCGAGGACAGCACGCTCGACGCCTTGAGCCCCAGCGCGCCTTCTCCCGCGGCCAGCTTCGCGACGGTGTTGGCGTCGAACGAAGACGTGGCCTCGCCATCCTTCACGCCATCGCAGTTCGGCACGCTGAGGTTAAGCGTCACGCTCTCCGACAGCCCTCCGCCGACGACGTCCTGCTCAGAGGCGCTGATCTGGCAAGGACCTGGGCGACCGCCCGTTTGCGCCTGAACCTGCAGCTCCAAGCTTTCGACCACTACGGCCTCGGCCGGGGCCGCCAGGCCCAAGGCGGCGACGGCGGCCGCGCCTCTGATCCAATTCGCTTCCACGCCACGCGCTCCCGTCCAGCCTGCCTTTGATTCCTTCCTTTAGGTTAACACCCGCGCCGCCGCAGGTCGCGCATTTTCGCCTTGATGATGAATGAGCTGGTCACGATCCCCTCCCCGATTGCGCCTCCGCCCCCCCGGCGCCACAGTCGCCGCAACCAAGGATAACCCTAGGGAGGACCGCGGTCCCATGGCCCGAGACGATCACTACGACCCAAAGAGATTCCCTTTCCGCTCCCGCGCCTGGTTCGACGATCCGACGGATCCGGGCATGACCGCCCTTTATACCGAGCGCTACCAGAACCAAGGCTTCACCCGCGAGGAGCTGCAGAGCGGAAAACCCATCATCGGCATCGCCCAGACCGGCTCCGACCTCGCGCCGTGCAACAAGATCCACGTCTTCCTGGCGGACCGCATGAAGGCCGGCATCCGCGACGCCGGCGGCGTGCCTTTCGAGTTTCCGATCCACCCCGTCCAGGAAACGGGAAAACGCCCCACCGCCGCCATCGACCGCAACCTCGCCTATCTCAGCCTGGTGGAGGTCCTGCACGGCTATCCCATCGACGCGGTGATCCTGACCACCGGCTGCGACAAGACCATGCCCGCCACGGTCATGGCCGCCGCCACCGTCGACATCCCCGCCATCGCCCTGAACGGCGGGCCGATGCTGGACGGCTGGTGGCGCGGCAAGCTCGCCGGCTCCGGCACCGCCGTGTGGGAAGGGCGCCGCCTGCTCGCCACCGGAAAGATCGACTACAAGGAATTCATGGAGCTCGCCTGCTCCTCCGCCCCCTCCCTTGGCCACTGCAACACCATGGGCACCGCCTCCACCATGAACGCCATGGCCGAGGCTCTGGGCATGATGCTGCCGGGCACCGCGCAGATCCCCGCGCCCTATAGGGAGCGGATGGAGGCCGCCTATTGGACGGGTCGGCGCATCGTCGAGATGGCTCATGAGGACCTCAAACCCTCCCAGATCCTCACCAAGGACGCGTTCCGCAACGCCATCCGGGTCAACACCTGCATCGGCGGGTCGACCAACGCGCCGATCCACATCAACGCCATCGCCCGGCACATGGGCGTGGAGCTCGACATCATGGAGTGGGAGACCGAAGGGCTCGACCTGCCGCTGCTGGTGAACATGCAGCCCGCCGGCGAGTTCCTCGGGGAAGATTTCCATCGCGCCGGCGGCGTCTCGGCGGTGATGGGCGAAATGAAGAAGGCCGGACTGCTGGTCGAAAGCGCGCTCAACGTCTCCGGCGTCACGGCGGGCGAAAGCTACGAGGGCCAGGGCACGCAAAACGAGAACGTCATCAAGACCGTCGCCGCGCCGATGATGGAAAGCGCCGGCTTCAAGGTCATCTCCGGCAACCTGTTCGACAGCGCTCTGATGAAGCTCTCGGTGATCTCCGACGATTTCCGGGCCCGCTTCCTGTCGCGCCCCGGGGCCGAGGGGATCATGGAGGCCAAGGCCGTCGTCTTCGAAGGCCCCGAGGACTATCACGACCGCGTCGACGATCCGGAGCTGGGGATCGATGAGAACACCATGATGTTCATCCGCTACGTCGGCCCCAAGGGCTATCCCGGCGCGGCGGAGGTGGTGAACATGCAGCCGCCCTCGGCCCTGATCGAAAAGGGCATAAAGCATCTGCCGACCATCGGCGACGGACGCCAATCGGGCACATCGGAAAGCCCGTCGATCCTCAACGCCTCGCCCGAGGCGGCGGAGGGGTCGGGGCTGGCGCTTCTGCGCACCGGCGACCGGGTGCGGCTCGACATCAACACCGGCGAGATGAACGTGCTGGTCTCCGACGAAGACCTGGCCGCGCGCCGCGCCGCCTGGAAGGCCGAGCTTCCCGTCAGCCAGACGCCCTGGCAGAAGATCTACCGCGAAAACGTCGGTCCGCTGTCGACCGGCGGCTGCCTGGAGATGGCGACCGCCTTCCAAAAGGTCGCCAAGACCCTGCCGAGGAACAATCACTGATGGCCGCTTCAGACACGGGGCCCGCGAACGTCGTCGTGCTGGGGGCCGGGGGCTTTCTGGGCTCCAAGCTCGTCGCCGCCCTGCTGGCGAAAGGGGAGACCTACGGCCGACCCATCGCCAAGATCGTCGCCGCGGATCTGGCCGCGCCGGTCTTCGAGGACGCCTCGGTCCAGGGCCTCGCCCTCGACGTCACCGACCCCGAGGCGACAAAGGTGCTGCTGGAGGACGCGGACGTCATCTACCACCTCGCCGCCGTCGTCTCCGGCCAGGCCGAGGCGGAGTTCGACCTGGGGCTGAGCGTGAACCTCATGGGCACGCTCAACGTCCTCGAAGCGGCCCGCGCCTCCGGCCGCGTCCCGCGCGTGGTCTACACGTCGAGCATCGCCGTCTTCGGCGGCGAGATCCCGTCGCCGGTGGAGGACCACTACCAGCTCAACCCCCAGACCTCCTACGGCGCCCAGAAGGCCGCCGGAGAGCTGCTGGTCACAGA
>JBCCPD010000500.1:0-2848 GCA_039025075.1 Pseudomonadota bacterium
CGGCCTTCGAGCGGGGCGCGGCGGAGGCGGCGTCGCGGCTCGGGGCGTCGGGTCGGATCGCGCCTCAGTCCATCGGCCGCCGGCCGCGGATCAGCTGGCTGATCGACACCGCCAGCACCAGCCCGCCGCCATAGAACAGGTTCTGCACGAAGCTGTCCGCGCCGAGGAAATTCAGCCCCATGATGCCGGTGCTCAGAAAGAACACCGCTACGAAGGCCCCCGGCGCGTTGAACCGCCCGGGATAGAGCGTGGTCGAGCCCAGAAACGCCGCCGCGAAGGCCGGCAGCAGGAAGGCGAGCGCCGAGGTCGGGTCGGCCGCGCCCCGCATGCCCGTGTAGATCACGCCGGCGAAGGCCGCGATGGCCCCCGAGGCCACCAGCGCGCCGGTGCGCATCCGGTCCACGTTGACGCCCGACAGCCGCGCCACCTCCCGCCCGCGGCCCACGAACAGCAGGCGACGGCCCAGCGCGGTGTGCTGGAACACCCACCACACCGCCGCCGCCAGCGCCGCCGCGTACCAGAAGCTCAGCGGGATCCCCAGAAAGCGCGTCAGGATCACCGCGTCGATCAGGTCCATCGACACGCCGGCGATGGTGTTGGAATCGCTGACCCACAGGATCACGCCGTTCACCGCATAGCCGACGCCCAGCGTGACGATCAGGGAATGGATGCCGAAATAGAGGATGAAGACCGCGTTGACCGCGCCGATCATCCCCCCGACCAGGATCGCGAAGACCGCCGCGCCCCAGACGCTCATCCCCAGCTGCACGCTCAGCACCGCGATCAGCATGGAGCTCAGACCCATGGTCGAGGCCACGGACAGATCGAAGTCGCCGGCCTTCAGCGGCGCCATCAGCGCCAGAGTCAGCACCACGATCATCGCGTTCGAGCCGAACATGGACGCGTAGCTGTTCCAACTGAACATCTGCTCGGGCTTGAAGGCGCCGATCAGCAGGATCAGCGCCGCCCAGGCGACCAGCAGGCCCCAGCGCTCGGCCTGCTCGCGCCAGGGCGCGCGGCGGCGCGCCGCGTCGGCCGGACCCGAACCGCCGTCGATGGAGAGGGCCCGCAGCTTGCCCTCCAACGCCTCGATCCGCGCCTCATAGGCGCGGGCGGCGGCCTCGCGCTCGCTCAGGTTCAGGTTCGATCCCTCCATCATCCTACTCCGCCGCCAGGGTCATGGAACTGTAGCACCGCTCCGCGATCGCCTCCTTGCTCAGGGCTGCGCCCTGCAGTTCGTCCATCACCCGGCCGCGGCTGAGCACCAGCACCCGATGGCACAGCTGCGCCAGCTGCTCGTAGTCGGTGGAGCCGACCAGCACCGCCGCCCCGTCCCGCGCCGCCCGGTCCAGCGCGTCCCAGATGTCCTGCCGCGCGCCCACGTCGACGCCCTGGGTCGGCTCGTCCAGCAGCAGCAGGCGCGGCGCGGTCTGCAGCCACTTGGCCACCAGCGCCTTCTGCGCGTTGCCGCCCGACAGCGCGCTCAGCGGCAGATCGGGCGCGTTGGGCTTCACGCCCGCCTCGGCCCCGAGCCGTCCGGCATGGGCGCGCACGTCCCGGTCGAAAAGCCCCGCCGCCCGGCGAAGACGCTCGAGCACCGGAAGGGCCACGTTGTCCGCCACCGCCAAGGCGCCGACGCCCGCCTGCCCGAGCCGGTCCGCCGGCAGGTAGACGACGCCGCGGGCCAGAGCCTCGGGCGGGGAGAGCCGCGGCAGCGCCAGCGTCTCGCCGTCGATCTCCAACGTGCCCGAGACCGCCGGCGCCGCGCCGTAGATCAGCCCCGGGGCGTCGTCGGCGCCCGAGCCGATCAGCCCGGTCAGTCCCAGGATCTCCCCCGGGCTCAGGTCGAAATCCACGGGCCCGGCGAGCCCCGGCCCGCTCAGCCCCCGCACCCGAACCGACGGCGCGGCCGCCGGGCGGGGCTTGGCGGCGCCCGCATAGGCGCCCATGCCCCGTCCGATGATCCGCTCCACGAACTCCGCGTGGCCGGCGCGGGCGGTGACCAGAGTGTCGATCAGCCGGCCGTCGCGCAGAATGGTGGCGCGGTCGGTGATCTCGCGCACCTCCTCGATGTCGTGGGAGACGAAGACGATCGCCGCCCCTTCGGCCTTGGCGCGGCGGACCAGATCGAAAAGCTGCTCGACGCCGGCGCGGGGCAGGAACGGGGTCGGCTCGTCCAGCACCAGAAGGCCCGGGCGGCCGGCCCCATGGGTTTCGGTGGCGCGCAGCGCCTCGACGGCGCGGACGATGGCCAGCAGGGCCTGCTGAACGGCCGAAAGGGCGCCCACCTCGGACCGCGGGTCGAGCGGCAGATCGTAGCGGGCGAAGACCTCCGCGGCCGCGCGATGCTCGGCGGACCAGTCGATGGCCCACGCCTGCTCGGTGGCCAGCGAGGCGAGGCGCAGGTTCTCGGTCACCGTGAGCGAGGGGATCAGCCCCAGGTGCTGGTGCACGAAGGCGAGGCCCCGGTCCCGGGCCCAGGCGCCCGAGAGGGGCAGCGGCGCCTCCTCTCCGAAGAGGCGGATCCGGGCGCCAAGCTCGGGCGCATGGAAGCCGGCCAGGACCTTGATGAGGGTCGACTTGCCGGAGCCGTTGGAGCCGAGCAGGCCGTGGACCTCCCCCGCTTCGACGGTCAGGGAGACGCCGTCGAGAGCCACCGCCCCGCCGAAGCGCTTGGAGAGGTTTTCGATCTGGAGGGCGGGAACGCTCATGCGGACGCAGGGCGTCCAAGGACCCGGGCGCGTCGAAGCCCTTCGCACCGCCTCTGCGTCCTGGGGTGCGGTCGGAGGGGACGCGAAGCCCACTACGACCGCACGCCCCCCAACGGCACGTCCGCCCGGGTCAATAC
>JBCCPD010000501.1:0-2841 GCA_039025075.1 Pseudomonadota bacterium
GCCGAGATCAGGAACCGCGCCTCCTCCCGCGCCGCCATCCGCGCCAGCCAGGCGCGCTCGGTCCGGTCCACGGCGCCGGGCGCGCGTCGGCTGGCGCGCGCGAGCGTGCGGGTGATGTCCAGAAGCGGGCGATGCATGGCCGGCGCTCAGACCTCCCCGATCAAGCGCGTCGAGGGTCCGCGAAGGGCGCCGCTCGGGGGGATCGACCCCCCTCGCGCCGCGCCCGGGCCGGCTCCCGGGACCAAGCGTGGGAACCGAGGGCCCGGGCCGCCTCAGGCCACCGACGCCGCGTGGATCGACGCGATCGACCCGGCGATCGCCGCCTCGAAATCCGCGTCGCTCTGCTGCGCCGACAGCCCCTCTGTCAGCGCCCGGCTGAAGCTCGCGATCATGCCCGGGTTCCGCGCCAGCTTGGCGTTCGCCTCGTCCCGCGAATAGCCGCCCGACAGCGCCACCACCCGCATCACCCGCGGATCCTCGATCAGCGGCGCATAATGCCCGTCCGTCTCCGGCAGGGTCAGCTTCAGCATCACCTCCTGACCCTCCGCCAGCCCGTCCAGCCCCTTGGCGATCTCCGCCAGCAGGATCGCCTCCGCCTCTGCCTTGTCGGCGATGGAGATCGTCACCTCCGGCTCCAGGATCGGCATCAGCCCCTTGGCCAGCACCTCCGCCCCCAAGGCGAACTGCTGCGCGACGATGTCGGCGATGCCCTTGGGATCCGCCGCATTGATCACCGAGCGCTCCTTGGTGCCGAAGATCCCGTGCGCCACCGCCCGGTCCAGCAGCGCTGACAGACCGGGGATCGGCTTCATCCGCTGCACCCCGTCCGCCTCCGCCTCCAGCCCCTTGTCGATCTTCAGGAACGGCACGACCCCCCGCTCCTCCCACAGATACGTCGCGGCGGGCTTGCCCCCGATCTGACGATCCATGGTCATCTCGAAGAGGATCGCGCCGATCACCTTGTCGCCGGTGAAGGCGGGGGCCGAGGCGATGCGCGTGCGCATGGCGTGGATCAGGTCGAACATCTCCGCCTCGGACCCGTAGGCGTCCTCCTCGATCCCATAGAGCTTAAGCGCCTTGGGCGTGGACCCGCCCGACTGGTCCAGAGCGGCGATGAAGCCCCCGGCGGAGCGCATCTGGTCGGCCATGGCGGTTCGGGTCATGTCGGTCGGTCCCTCAACTCGATGAAACAGGCGTCGGATGCGTTATACGGATGGCGGGCCGCGGCGCCAGTCATCAGGGCGCCGACGCCGGCCGGGCAGGGCCCTCAGGCGCCGAAGCGGAAGCCGATGTTCACGACCGTGCCGATCAGGTCGATCAGCAACGCGACGATGATGGTGGAGATGTTGGCGCGGATGATCCGGCCGAATTGCTCATGCGAGGCGTGTTCATTGCGATAGAGGATCACGAACAAGCAAAGCGCCGCCGATGCGTTGAAGAACGCCAAGGCGACCGAGGTGTCGTCCGCCTGCGTCCTCGTCGCCCCGATGAACAAGCTGTAGAACGAGAACGCCGTCGCGCCGGCCAAGGCGGCCAGAAGCGAAACCGTGATGGAGCGCGGCAAGCCTCAGTCGCCGCCCTTCGGTATGCGATTGGTGGCGGTCTATCCGACGATCGCGCCGACCAAGCCGGCGCCCAGCGCAGGCCAGATCAGTCCCGTCCCGGCGAACATCGCCGCAGCCGCGCCCACGGCGGCCACGACGCTATGGGCTGCCAGCTGAGGCGCGTCGAACATGCGCTCAGGTTCTCTCCCGGTCGATCCGTCAACGTCCGTCGACACGCATCGCCTTTCTTTCGCTCGCGTATGCCTATGCCAGACGAATATGTCCGGTTTCATTTCGGCTCAACGAAAGCGTCGCGGTCGGCCATCCTTCAAAGCGCTCCGGCGGCCTCAGCCGTCTCCCCGAACCGCCCCGGCCCTCAGGCCGAAAACCGCGTCCAGGCTCTCAGGCCGAAAACCGTCCCGTCTGCCGCCACGCCCAGGCATCCCCGATCATCTCCGCCATGACCGACCGGCTCGGCGCCCAGCCCAGCACCTCCTGCGCCCGGGTCCCGTCGCAGACCAGCCGAGACGGGTCCCCCGGCCGCCGAGCCCCCATGCGCTGCGGGATCGCCTCGCCCACCACCTGCTCCGCCGCGTCGATCACCTCGCGCACCGAAAACCCGCTGCCGGTGCCGAGGTTCAGGCGCAGGCTCTCCTTGCCGTCCAGCAGCCACTCCGTCCCCAGCACATGCGCGTCGATCAGATCGCAGACATGCACGTAGTCGCGGATGCAGGTGCCATCCGGCGTCGGATAGTCGTCCCCATAAAGCGTGATCGCGTCCCGCGCCCCCGCCGCCGCGTCGAGCACCAGCGGCACCAGATGCGTCTCCGGCACATGATGCTCCCCCACCTCCCGCTCCGGGTCCGCCCCGGCCACGTTGAAGTACCGGAAAGCGATGGACCTGATCCCATGCGCCGCCTCGAAATCCGCCAGCAGAGCCTCCACCGCCAACTTCGAGGCCCCATAGGGATTGATCGGCTTCTGGGGCGCGCCCTCGGTGATCGGGTCCTCCTCCGGCTCCCCATAGGTCGCCGCCGTCGAGGAAAACACGATCGAGCCGACCCCCGCGTCCCGCATGGCGCAAAGCAGGTTCAACGACCCGCCGACATTGTTGCGCCAGTAAAGCTCGGGGTCCTTCACGCTCTCCCCGACGTTCGACAGCGCCGCGAAATGCATCACCGCGTCCGGCTTCACCCGCGCGAAGGCCTCGCGCAGGGCGTCCGCGTCCAGCAAGTCCCCCTCCACCCCGTCGCCGAACCGGATCGCCTCGCGCCAGCCGGTGCGGAAATTGTCGAAC
>JBCCPD010000502.1:0-2840 GCA_039025075.1 Pseudomonadota bacterium
CGGACATTCGGGTGGCGACGATCCTGCACACCTCGCCGGTGACCGGGATGGGGGTGGACGTGGCGGCGGTGGCGAAGGCGATCCGGGAGGTGGCGCCCGAGGCCTACATCATCGTCGACGGCATCCAGCATGCCAGCCACGGGCGCATCGACATCGCCGGCTACGACATCGACGGCTACGTGATCTCCCCCTACAAGGTGTTTTCCCGGCACGGCTACGGGGTGGCCTGGACCTCGCCGCGGCTCAACGCGCTGCCCCATGACGGGCTGGTGGGAGGGCCCGAAGGGACGTGGGAGCTGGGGACGCGGGACACCGGCGCCTATGCGACGATGTCGGACGTGGTGGGGTATTTCGACTGGCTGGGCGGGCGCGTCTCGGACGCCGCGGACCGGCGCGCGCGGATCGAGGCGGCGGGCGCCGCCATCCACGCCCATGAAAAGCGCCTGACGGACGCGATGATCCACGGGGTCGGCAACCTGCCCGGCGTCGCGCACCTGCCAGGCGTGACGATCATCGGCGGGGCGGAGAACCCGGCGCGCGAGGGGTTGGTGTGTCTGACCGTGGAGGGGATGGAGGCGCCGGACGTGGTGACGGCCCTGCGGAAGCGGGGCATCCGCACCCATACCCGCAAGGCGGACCACTACTCGGGCAACATCCTCACGCCCTTGGGCCTGCCGGGGGCGGTGCGGGTGTCGATGTGCCACTACAACAGCCTCGACGAGGTGAAGGCCTTTCTGGCGGCGATGCGGGAGATCGTGGATCTGCAGGCGGCGCCGGCCTGAGGGCGGTCAGCCGCCGGCCTCGGCCAAGATCGACAGGAACACGGCGCCGAAGCGGCCGGCCTTGCGGTCGTCCATGCCCGGCACCTCGGCCAGGGCGTCGAGGCTGTCGGGGCGGCGTTCCACGATCTTCGCCAGGGTGGCGTTGGAGCAGCTGAGAGGCTTTCCGGTGCCGTCGGCGCCGAGGCGCAGCTCGATCTGCGCCTCGCGCAGGCGATCGAAGAGGGCGCCGTCGCCGTCCGTCGTCGCGAGGCGGCGGCGGGCGGGGTGCTCTTCGGGCGGGGCCTCGCCGGTGACGACGGCGAGGAACTGGGGGCCGTAGCGCTCCAGCTTGGCGGCGCCGATGCCGGGGACCTGGGCGAGCGCGTCGAGCGACTCGGGCTTGCGGGTGGCCATCTCGATCAGGGTGCGATCCGGAAAAACCACGTAGGCGGGGACGGACTGCGCCTCCGCAAGGCGGCGGCGGAGGGCGCGCAGGGCGGTGAAGAGGGGCTCGTCCGCCGGGTCGAGCAGCGCCGGCGCGGCGGCGCGGCCGTCGGCGCGGCGGGAGGAGCGGGGCGCCATGGCGTCCTTGCGGAGCTGGAGCGTGTCCTCGCCGCGCAGGATGGGGCGGGCGGCTTCGGTCAGGCTCCAGCCGCCTTTCTGCGGGTCCACGGCGCACAGGCCGAGGGCGTAGAGCTGGCGGAAGACGCCGCGCCAGGCGCGCTTGTCCATGTCCTCGCGGCCGAGGCCGAAGACCTTCAGCTCGTCATGGCGGAATTTTCGCGTGCGGTCGTTGATCTCGCCCAGAAGCACCGAGATGAGGTGCTCCACCCCGAACATCTCGCCGGTGCGGTAGATGGCCGAAAGAGCCTTTCGGGCGGCCTCGGTGCCGTCGAACATGGCCGGAGGGGTCTTGCAGAGGTCGCAGTTGCCGCAGGGTTCGGGGAGGTGCTCGCCGAAATAGGCCAGGAGGACTTGGCGGCGGCAGCGCGGGGCCTCGGCCAGCGCCAGGAGGGCGTTGAGGCGCTGGTGGTCGGCCATGCGCCGTTCCGGCGGCGCGGGGCTTTCGTCGATCTGCGTGCGGCGCAGCTTGATGTCGTCGACGCCGAAGAGGGTGAGGGTGTCGGCGGGGGCGCCGTCGCGGCCGGCGCGGCCGATCTCCTGGTAGTAGGCTTCGACGGATTTCGGGAGGTCGGCATGGGCGACGTAGCGGATGTCCGGCTTGTCCACGCCCATGCCGAAGGCGATCGTGGCGCAGATCACCAGGCCGTCGTCGCGGTTGAAGCGGTCCTGGACCTGGGCGCGTTCTTCGGCGGGGAGGCCGGCGTGGTAGGCCATGGCGGGGATGCCGTCGTCGTTGAGCGCTTTCGCCAGCACCTCCGTCTTGTTGCGGGAGGAGGCGTAGACGATCCCCGCCCGGCCGCGGCGCGCCCGACAAAAGCTCAGGAGCTGTTCGCGGGGGCGGTCCTTGGGCTGGAAGGCGAGGAAGAGCTCGGGTCGGTCGAAGCCGCGCAGGAAGCTCTCGGGCGGGCCGTCGAAGAGCTTTCGGGTGATTTCCTCGCGCGTTTCGGCGTCGGCGGTGGCGGTGAAGGCGGCGGTCTGCACGCCGCCGAGGGCTCGGCGCAGCTCTCCGATGCGCAGGTAATCGGGGCGGAAGTCGTGGCCCCATTGGGAGACGCAGTGCGCTTCGTCCACCGCCAACAGCGAGATCGGCAGTCGGCGCAGGAGCTGGCCGGCCGAGCCCAGGCGCTCGGGCGCGAGGTAAAGGAGTTTCAGCGTCCCCCGCTCGATGGCGTCGAAGATGCGCTCGTTCTCGTGCGGCTCGTTGGCGGAGGTGAGGGCCCCGGCCTCCACCCCCGCTTCGCGCAGGCCCGCCACCTGGTCGCGCATCAGGGCGATGAGGGGGGAGACGACGAGCGTGACCCCGGGCAGGGCCAGCGCCGGCAGCTGGTAGCACAGCGACTTGCCGCCGCCGGTGGGCATGATGGCGAGGACGTCGCGGCCCGCCAGGATCGCCTCCACGATCTCCGCCTGGCCGGGGCGGAAGGCGGGGAAGCCGAAGACGGAGGCGAGGAGGTC
>JBCCPD010000503.1:0-2839 GCA_039025075.1 Pseudomonadota bacterium
CTCCGCGGCGAGGGAGGCCTTCTGGGCGTCCAGCTCCGCCACCCGGGCGTCGAGGCGGGAGAGGTCGAGCACGGCGAGCACGTCGCCCTGCTCCACCCGGTCGCCCTCTTCGACGCGGACCTCGGCGACGAGGCCGCCGTTCTCGAAGGCCATGTCGGTGCGGCGGGCCGGCTCGATCACGCCCAGATGGCGGGTTTCGACGCGGATGCGCTCCACCCTCTGGGCGGCGCGCGTCTCCACCGGGATCGGCGAGGCGGTCTGGGTCCGGTCCACCGAGGCGCGCGAATGCAGCGCGCCGACCGTGACGACCCCCGCGCCGACGGCCCCGGCGATCAGGAGGAGGGAGAGCGACAGACCGGCGGCGCGGCGCAGGAGACTGCGGCGCGGCGGGGCCGCGGGGACGTGCGAAGGCTCGGTCATGGCATATCGCCTCTTGCCGAAGTTAGAGTCGCTAACTTAGTTAGAGGCTCTAACTTGCACGGCAACCCGACGTCAGCCAAAAAAGCCATGACAGCGCCCAGCTCAGACCAAAGTCCTATCCTGGAGGCCCCCGAGACGTCGCGCGGCGACGGGCGGCGCGGCCGATACCACCATGGCGACCTCGCCGGAGCGCTGGTCGCCGCGGCGCGGGAGATCATCGAGCGGGACGGCCCGGCGAACCTGTCGCTGTCGAAATGCTGCCGCATGGCCGGCGTGTCCACCGCCGCGCCGTACAAGCATTTCGCGGGCAAGGACGACCTGCTGCGCCGGCTGGTGATGGACGGGTTCGAGGACCTGGGGACCCGCATGCGCGCGGCGCGGGACGGCTGCCCCGGGCCGATCGCCGACCGCATCACCGCCATGGGCATGAGCTACATCGAGTTCGCGCTGGCCAATCCCGGTATGTTCCGCCTGGTCTTCGGCATGACCAAGGAGATGCACGACCCGGAGGATGTGGAGATGGACGCCTGCGGCCAGGCCTGCTTCCAGGTGCTGATCGACGAGGTCGCCGACGCGGTGCCGGACGGGGCCGGAGAGGCGGCGGCCCAGGGCCTCGCCGTGATGCTGTGGACCTTCGTGCACGGCGCGGCGTCCCTGGCGCTCGACGGCAATTACGACGCGGCCAAAAAGGACGTGGACCTGCGGATGATGGTCTCCATGGCGACGGAGCGGCTGCTGCCGGCCTGAGCCCGCGGCGAGCGTAGGCGGGCCGGGCGAACCGAGGCCGCGACCCGCTCTGCTTCGGACGTCTTTCTGACGATGCCGCGACAAACGGCGATTGCTCCGGCGGCCGATGCGGTGACAGTCAGGCCGATCAGAGACACCTCCGAGGTTTGGGGAAACCATAGATGCGAACTGCACTCGCCATGGCGGCGCTGGCCGCGAGCGCGCCGGTCGCGCACGCCATCACGATCGACGGGGCGAACAGCCCGTTCACGCTGGATTTCAACGCGCGGACGGTGGAGGTGCTGGACGGCGGCGCGCTGATCGTGAACGACGGCGCCGCGGTCACGCCGCCCGCGCAGACGTTAGGAAACGGCCTCGACGGCGTCTCCGCCGTCGGAAGCGGGACCGTCGTTGTCAACGGCGGGGCCATCAACGGCGGCGCGACGTCGGACGGCGGGCAGCGCGCCGGCACGGGTCTCGAGGTGAACGGCACGGGCGACGTGACGATAAGCGGCGGCGCGATCACGGGCGGCGCCGTTTCAGGAACCGGCGCGTCACCGGGCAGGGCCATCGACATCGACACCACCGGGACCGTCACGATCACCGGCGGCACGCTTCGCGGCGGCGCGCAGAACGGACGCGGCCGCATCAGGGGCGACGCCGGATCGATTTCCAACGCGCGGGTCGAGATATCGAGCGGCGACTTCGAGGGCGCTCCCGGCGGAAACGCGCTGGGCTTGATCGACGTGCGGAACGCCACGATCACAGGCGGTGAATTCAACGGCGGAGATGAGGAATTCGGCCCAGGTGGCGACGACTCTCGCGAGGGCGACGGGTTGTTCGTGGCCGGCGACTCAGTCGTCGACATCCTCGACGGGGTCTTCACCGGAGGCGACTCCCTCGTCAGCGGGAACTTCGGCTCTGCGCTATCGGTCGCCGAAAGGAGCGAGGTGACGATCTTCGGCGGCACGTTCACGGGCGGCTTGAACGACGCGCAGGCCTGCGCAGGCGACCCGCTTCTCTGCGACCGAGGCGACGTGCTGAGCGCCAACCTGGACGGCGTGTTCAACCTGCGCGGCGGCGTCTTCGACGGGACGGCGCTTCTGTTTCAGAGCTCGATCCTGAACATCTTCGGTCTGCCGGACCTCATGTTCGACGGCACGAAGATCACCGGCACGCTGCTGAGCGGCGAGGCGATCGACCTGGAGATCGCGTTCCGGGATCCGAACACGCAGGTCAACCTCAACGTCATCCCCCTGCCCGCGGGAGCCTGGCTGCTGCTGAGCGGGATCGCCGCCATGGGCGCGGCGCGACGCTTCCGGCGCGCTTGAGCTGAGCGTCGGCCGCGGCGGCGGCGGCCTGCGGCCTTGGGGCGGTCGAGGGCTTTTCATCTTTCGGAATAGGACCCGGCCTGCAACAAGAGGGTCATCGCAGCGCCGCGAAAACGTCGTCGAGCCGGCATAGGCCGCAGATCCGGCCAAACCCCAACGACGGGAGACCCCCCCATGCTCCGCAGCCTTCTCGCCGCCGCGGCGGTCGCCATCGGCTCGGGCGCGCTGACCGCGCCCGCCTTCGCCGCCTCCGGCAAGCTGGTCCTCTACACCTCGCAGCCCAACGCCGACGCGCAGGCGACCGTCGACGCCTTCACCGCCAAGCACCCGGACGTGGAGGTCGAGTGGATCCGCGACGGCAC
>JBCCPD010000504.1:0-2827 GCA_039025075.1 Pseudomonadota bacterium
ATCCTCGTCGCCACCGGCGGCGGCGTCATCGGCCGAGCCCTCCTGGACCTCGCCGCCCGCGCGTCGGCCCTCTCGACCCGCCCCTGGCGCCTGCGCGTCGGCGGCCCCGACGCCGCGGCTCAGATCGCCCGCCTGTCCGCCCTCGGCCCCGCCATCGCCGAGCCCGCCGCGCCCGACTACCGCGCCCGCCTCGCCGGCGCGGCGGCTTCGATCTCGCTCTGCGGCTACAACACCGCCGTCGAGACGGCGCTCGCCGGCACGCCGGCGCTGCTGGTCCCCATGGAGGAGAAGAACGAGCAGGAGCAGCTGATCCGCGCCGCCGCCTTCGCCCGTCTCCCGGAACTCGAAACCGCCCGCCTCGCCGACCTGACGCCCGAGACCCTGGCCGCCCGCGCCGAGGCCCTCGCCGCCGCCCCCCGCCGATCCGCCGCCCTGAAGGCCGACGGGGCCGCCGAGGCCGCGCGACTGTTTCTGAAGACCTGACCAAGCCCCTGGCGCCTCCACGCAAACCGCAAGCGTCCTCCCTCGCCCGATGCGCGAGCCGAGTCGTCCGCCGGGTCAAGGCTCGCGCAGCGCAGCGAAGCGACCGAGCCGCAGGCGAGGCTCGGCCTTGAGGCGGCGGGCGACTCGGCGGACGCTCGACCAAGAGCCCTTGCGGCTCTTCCCCAGCAAACAGCGTTCTTCCTCGAAGAGACGGCAACGTTTGCCATTCCAGGCGCCACCGCGGCTCGGCGACAGGCCGAAGGCCCCGCCGGGCCGCGCTCGGCCCAACGGGAGACGAGGGGCCGCAGGCCGCGAAGACGACGGGCGGGAGCGCGCCCTCGACGGTCTCGCACCCTGCGCGCACGCGCCTCGCCACAATTCGCCTTATTTGGTCCCTGCGAGTCCAATGACTTGCAGCGTGTCCACGCGTGGACGCCCTTGCTCGCCCCTCAGGAATAGGGGTCCAACGCGTCCCTCAGCCCATCGCCGAAGAAATTGAACGCCAGCACGATCATCATCACCGGCAGCATCGGCATCAACAGCCACCAGTAGAGCTCCACCGCCGTCAGATCGAGCGCGTCGTTCAGCATCAGCCCCCAGCTCACCGCCGGCGGCCGCAGCCCCAGCCCCAGCAGGCTCAGCGCCGTCTCGCCCAGGATCATCCCCGGGATCGACAGCGTGGCGGAGGCCACCAGGTGGCTCATGAAGTTCGGCATCATATGCGCCCCGACGATCCGCGTGGTCGACGCGCCCATCAGCTCGGCGGCGCGGACGTAGTCCTCCTCCCGCAGCGCCAGAAACTTCGAACGCACCGCCCGCGCGAGCCCCGGCCAATCCAGCAGCCCGAGGATGATGGAGATCATGAAGAACACGCTCACCGGCCCCCAATTCGCCGGGATCGCCGCCGACAGCGCCAGCCAGATCGGCAGCTCCGGCATCGACCGGATGATCTCGATCGACCGCTGCACCGCCGCGTCCAGCAGCCCGCCGAAATACCCCGCCAGCCCCCCGAGGATCATGCCGATGGAAAAACTGATGAAGACCCCGATCAGCCCCACGGTCAGCGACAGCTGCGCCCCGTGCATGATCCGGCTGTGGATGTCCCGCCCCAGCCGGTCGGCGCCCAGCAGGTAAATCTCCGCCCCCTCGGGCGGGCAGAGCAGCCGCAGATCGCTCTCGAACACGAACAGAAGGTTCGTCGGCGCCCCGCAGCGGGCGAAGAACCGCACCGGGCGCGGATCCTCCAGATCGTAGGTCACCTCGTTCTGAAAGGTCTGGGGGTTGAAGGCCGAGGTCAGCGGATAGCTGACCATCAAATGCCCGTCCGTGAAGAAATCCACCGGCGAAGGCTGGGCGAAGAGCGCGTCCTCGTTGCGCTGAGCCGGATGATAGGGCGCGAGGAACCCCACGAAGGGCAGCGCCAGGTAGACCAGCAGCAGATAGAGGCCCGAGACCACCGCCAGCTTGTTGCGCTTGAACCGCCGCCAGATCAGCGTGGTGGTCGACGCGTCGAGATCCTTGCGGTCCAGCGCCTGCAGATCCGCCTCGGCGTCGTAGGCCTCCTCCGACACCCAATGGGCGTCCGGATCGATTCGCGGGTCCAGCGCCTCCTCCCGCGGCGCCGGCGCGGCGGGATCGTAGGCGCCCGGCGGCGCGTCCATGGGCCGGTCGGAGCTCACCGCCGCCGCCCCGAAAACCGGATCCGCGGATCCAGCACCGCCAGAAGGATGTCCGAGATCAGCATGCCCACCAGCGTCAGGATCGACACGAACAGCAGGATGAAGCCCGACAGGAAATAGTCCTGGCTGCGCAGGGCGCTCAGCAGGATCGGCCCGATGGTCTGCAGCCCCATCACCAGGCTCACCAGCACCGAGCCCGAGACCAGCGACGGCAGCAGATTGCCGATGTCCGCCACGAACGGGTTCAGCGCCATGCGCAGCGGATACTTCACGACCGTCTTCACCGGACCCACGCCCTTGGCCTGGGCGGTGACCACGTAAGGCTTGCCCAGCTCGTCCAGCAGGTTCGCCCTCAGCCGCCGCACCATCGCCGCCATGCCCGAGGTGCCGATGACGATGATCGGCACGATCATGTGCACCAGGATGTTCTGCAGCTTCGCCATCGACATGGGCTCGTCGACGAACTCCGACCCCATCAGCCCGCCGACCGGCAGTCCGAACCACTGCGCGCCCTTGTGGTAGAGGATCAGCGCCAGCAGGAAGTTGGGCGTCGCCAGCCCGATATAGCCGATGAAGGTGGCGGTGTAGTCGACCCAGGTGTTGGCCTTCACCGCCGCGACCGCGCCCAAGGGCAGCGCCACCAGATAGACGAAGAGGATCACGAA
>JBCCPD010000505.1:0-2812 GCA_039025075.1 Pseudomonadota bacterium
CCCGGCCGCCCCGAGGCGGCCGGCGCGCCGAGGCCGACCCGCCGGTCCGGGCCCGGCGGGCGCTTCGGGCCGCGGCCGATCAGAAGAACGCCTGCAGGCCGGTCTGGGCGCGGCCCAGGATCAGGGCGTGCACGTCATGGGTGCCCTCGTAGGTGTTCACCGTCTCGAGGTTCATGGCGTGGCGCATGACCTGATATTCGGCCATGATGCCATTGCCGCCATGCATGTCCCGGGCCATGCGGGCGATGTCCAAGGCCTTGCCGCAATTGTTGCGCTTGACGATGGAGATCATCTCGGGCGCCGCGCGGCCCTCGTCCATCAGCCGGCCGACGCGCAGGGAGGCCTGCAGCCCCAGCGTGATCTCGGTCTGCATGTCCGCCAGCTTCTTCTGGAAAAGCTGCGTCTGCGCCAGGGGCCGGTCGAACTGCTTGCGGTCGAGGCCGTATTGGCGGGCGGCGTGCCAGCAGGCCTCGGCCGCGCCCATGGTTCCCCAGGAGATGCCGTAGCGCGCGCGGTTGAGGCAGCCGAAAGGACCGCTCAGCCCCTGGATGTTCGGCAGAAGCGCGTCCTCGCCGACCTCGACCCCTTCCATGGAGATCTCGCCGGTGACGGAGGCGCGCAAGCTGAGCTTGCCGCCGATCTTCGGCGCGGTCAGGCCCTTCATGCCTTTTTCGAGCACGAAGCCGCGGATCTTGCCGCCATGGGCGTCGGACTTGGCCCAGACCACGAAGACGTCGGCGATCGGCGCGTTGGAGATCCACATCTTCGAGCCGGTGATGCGGTACCCGCCGTCGATTTTTTCAGCGCGGGTCTTCATGCCGCCGGGGTCGGAGCCCGCCTCGGGCTCGGTCAGGCCGAAGCAGCCGATCCACTCGCCGCGGGCCAGCTTGGGCAGGTACTTCTGGCGCTGCTCCTCCGACCCGTAGGCGTAGATCGGGTACATCACGAGGGAGCTCTGCACCGACATCATGGAGCGGTAGCCCGAGTCGATGCGCTCCACCTCCCGCGCCACGAGCCCGTAGGTCACATAGCCCGCGCCCAAGCCGCCGTACTGGTCGGGGATGGTGACGCCCAGCAGGCCCATCTCGCCCATCTCGGCGAAGATCTCGGGCTCGACGGTCTCTTCCAGGAAGGCCTCGGTGACGCGTGGGGCGAGCTTGTCTTCGGCGTAGCCGCGGGCGGAGGCCATGACCATCCGCTCGTCCTCTTCCAGCTGGTCGTCCAGCAGGAACGGGTCGTCCCACTTGAACGAGGCCTGGGCGGGAAGGTCCTTCGTGGTGATCTGCTTGTTCATGGCGCGTCCTCCTTGGGGCGCGGCGCGCATGGGCCCGGGCCGGGCGGACCCGGACGGCGGCGCGGCGTGCCGGTTGCGTCTTCGGCACGCCATGTATCCCAAACCCGCCCCAGGGGAAACGCCGGGCGGGCGGAGAAGGGCGCGACGCTCGGCCGCCCGCGGCGATCTTCAGTCTCTGTTCATGCTGCATCGCACCAAACCGCGGTTGCCCGATCGACTCCCGGCCTCTATCAAGCTCGCTTGAACGACAGGGATCGGGGACCGCGCGCCATGACCAACCGCTTCGACGCCATGCTGGGCGAGCGCGAGTGGCTGCTGACCGACGGGGCCACGGGCACCAACCTCTTCGCCCTGGGCCTCGAGCATGGCGACAGCCCCGAGGAGTGGAATCTCGAACGCCAGGACAAGGTGCGCGAGCACTATCGCAGCTTCATCGACGCCGGCTCCGACCTGATCCTCACCAACACCTTCGGCGGCACGGTCAACCGGCTGAAGCTGCACGGGCTCGACGCCCAGGTGCATGAGATCAACGCCGCCGCCGCCCGCCTTCTGCGCCAGGAGATCGATGCGGCCAAGGACGCGGGCGGGCGCGAGGTGATCTGCGCCGGCGACATCGGCCCCACGGGCGATCTGTTCGAGCCCATCGGCCCCATCGCCCACGCCTCGGGCGTCGCCTCCTTCCGCGCTCAGATGGAAGGGCTGGCGGAGGGCGGCGCCGACGTGCTGTGGATCGAGACCATGAGTTCGGAGGAGGAGTTCGCCGCCGCCCTGGAGGCCGCCGGAGAGGTCGGCCTGCCCATCGTCGGCACCATGAGCTTCGACACCAACGGGCGCACGATGATGGGCGTGACGCCCTCCCGCCTCGCCGGGATCGTGCATGGCTGCGACCATGGCCGCAGGCCCCGCGCCTGGGGCGGCAATTGCGGCACCGGCGCGCCGGACCTGCTGATCGGCCTGATCTCCGCCCAAGGGGAGATCGGCCCGGACGATCTGCTGGTGGCCAAGGCCAATTGCGGCATTCCCGAATATGTCGACGGCGCCATCCGCTATTCCGGCACCACCGAGCTGATGGCGGACTATGCGGTGCTGGCGCGCGATCTGGGCGTGAAGATCATCGGCGGCTGCTGCGGCACCAAGCCCGAGCACGTGCGCGCCATGCGCGAGGCGTTGGAGACCGTGCCGCGCGGGCCGCGGCCGACGCCGGAGGACGTGATCGCCAAGCTCGGAGCCTGCACCGGCACGACCATGGAGCTGATCCACGGCCCCGCCGCCGGCGCGCCCCCGGCTCGCCGTCGCCGCCGCCGCTCCGCCGCTTAGGTCCCGCGGGGCCTTCCGGGGGTCTCGCCTCCGGGGCATCGAGCCCCATCGGCTCGCGCGCTTCGCGCGAGGCGCCCGGAACGGCAGGCGTGGGCGCTGAACCGAAAGAAAACGCTTTTGCTGGGGAAGAGCCGCAGGGGCTCTTGCTCGAGCGTCCGCCGAGTCGCCCGCCGCCTCAAGGCCAAGCCCCGCCGAAGAGGC
>JBCCPD010000506.1:0-2802 GCA_039025075.1 Pseudomonadota bacterium
ACGGCCCGGCGACGGACGGCGCGCTGCACCACAACCCCGGCTACGACTTCAACGACGCCGCCATCGCCACGGGCGTCGCGTGGTGGGAGCAGATCGCCCGCCGCGCCCTCGCCGCCTAGACCGCCGCGCCGTCCTCCAGCACCGGAGAGGCCAGCAACCGCCCCTCCAAAGCATCCGCGATGCCCAGATCCGTCTGATGCGGCCCCGCATTGCAGGCGAGCGTGGCGCCGACGAGGGCCTTGAAGGTCAGATAGGGCGGCTCCCACGCCACCACCCGGTCCATGGCGGCGCGGACGGCGGCGATCCCCTCCGCCACCTCCGCCAGAGGCGCGGCCGAGACCAGGCCGCAGATGGGCAGCGGCAGGTGAGCGATCACCGCGCCGCCTTGCGCCACGGCCATGCCGCCGCCCGAGGCGATCAGCGCGTTGGCGGCGGCGGCCATGTCCTCGGTGTCCGCGCCGAAGACGGTCAGGTTGTGGCTGTCATGGCTGACGGTGGTGGCGAAGGCGCCGCGCCAGGTCCCCCAGCCGCCCAGGAACCCGACCCTGGGATCCGCGTCGCTCCTGCCATGCCGATGCAGGACGGCGATGCGCGTGACGTCGGGCGGAGGCGCCAGGCGTCCGCCCAAGACGTCCATCCGCCGCTCCGCCCATCGGGTGAAGCGGGGGCGGTCGATGACCGCGGCGCGGGCTGAGGCGCCGCCCGCGGGGACTTCGAAAGCGTCTGGGATCAGCGTGGCGAGCGCCGGCGCCTCGGGCGGCGGCGCGGCCGTGCCGGCGGTCAGGCGCGGCGGGCGGCCGTCGCGCAGGACGCGGACGGCCTCGAACGCCTCGAGGTCGCGGAACAGCGCGAGGTCCGCGCGGCGTCCCGGCGCGACGAGGCCGAGGTCGGCGCGGCCGAGCCTCTGCGCCGCGTTGAAGGTCGCGGCCTGGAGCGCTCGAAGCGGCTGCAGCCCGTGCTTCACCAGGAGGCGCAGGGTTTGATCGACGCCGCCGGTCGCCAGCAGATCGTCGGGGAATACGTCGTCGGAGCAAAGCGTCAGAGTGGACGGCAGAGCCGGCATCACCGCGAGCGCCTCGGCGAAGGCGGGCAGCAGGTAAGGGTGAGAGCCCCGCAGCTCGATCGTCAGCCCGGCGCGCAGCTTTTCCAGCAAGTCTTCGGAGGAGGTCAGCTCGTGGTCCGAGCTCACTCCGGCGGCGGCATAGGCCTGCAGCTCCGCGCCGGTCAGGCCGCGGGCATGGCCGCAGACCAGTTTCGCCGACGCGAGCCCGGCCTGGACGATGCCGGACATGCGCTCGCCCCGCCCGACGACGCCGGCCATGTCCATGACCTCGGCGAGCCCCACGATCTCCGGCCGCGCCAGCAGACCCTCGATCGCCTCCGCATCGAAATCCGCCCCTGCGGTCTCGTAGCCCGGCGCCGAGGGCACGCAGGACGGCGCCAGGACCAGAAACCGCAGGTCCGTCGCCGCCCCCTCCGCCAGCGCGAAATCGACCCCCGCCGCCCCGGCCACATTGCCGAACTCGTGCGGGTCCCAGACGCAGGTGGTCACGCCCCGGGGCAGCACCGCCGCCGCATACTCCGCCGGCCCGACCATGGAGCTCTCCACGTGCATATGCGCGTCGATCAGGCCCGGCGAGACGACCAGGCCCGAGGCGTCCAGCCGCTCCGCCGCATCGCCCCGCGCGCCGGGCGCGTGCACCGAGGCGATCAGAGGCCCGACCACACCCACATCCGCGCCCCGCACCTCCCCCAGCGCCAGGTCCGCGACCTCCCCGCCCGCGATCAGCAGATCGAAGGGCGCGTCGCCGCGCGCGGCGGCGACGGCGCGGTCGCGCAGGGCGGGATCGTCGAGGTCGTCGGGCTCTCTCATCGGCCGCTCCGCAGCGCGTCGAGGCACAGGCGTTTCACGGCCGGCGCATCCAGGTCCTCGGCGATTTCCGCGTTGTGGGTTTCGGGGCGCCGCGTCTCCACCACCGTCCGGCCGCGGGTGTGCAGGCCGGTCAGCTCCGCCTCCAGCCGCACCGAGCGGAAGGCGAAAAGCTCCGGCCGCAGCGCCGCCGCCGCCGCCACGGGATCGTAAAGCGCCATGGACGGCCGCCCCCGCTCCAACGCGATGTCGAGATAGCCGCCCAAAAGATCCGACAGCAGATCTTCGCCCGCCTCGCGCAGGGCGGCGACGTCCGCCTCCTCGACCTGCACCCGCCGGCACGCATCCAGATCGATCATCCGCATCGGCGCGCCGCGGGCGATCAGGATCGCCAGCGCCTCCGGGTCCGCCAGGGCGTTGAACTCGGCCGAGGCGGTGTGGTTGCCGGACGTGACCCCCCCGCCCATCCACGTGATCTTTTCGATGCGCGCGAGCAAGTCCGGCCGAGCCAGGGCGAGCACGGCGAGATTGGTGAGGGGGCCGAGCGCGAGGACGTGGGCGCCCTCGCGCCTCTCCAGCCAGGCCGTCATCGCCGCGAGCGCGTCCGGCGCCGCGCGCTCCGGCGCCTCCGGCAGGGTCAGGCCGCGGGAGCGGATGCCGGTGGGACCGAGAATGCGCTCCGCGGTCTCCAAGCCTCCCAGGATCGCCCGGTCGGCGCCGGCGAACATGGGAAACCTCCAGCCGAAAGCCTCGGCGGCGCCGGAGGCGTTGCGGCGGACCTGGGGGAGGGGGACGACGCCGAAACCCAGCGAGACGCCGTCGACCTCGGCATGGGCGGTCAGCAGGTGCAGCGCGAAGACGTCGTCCGCGCTCATGTCCGTGTCCACCCAAAAGCCCATCAGTCGAGCCGCTGCAGCCGCACCGCCGTCTCC
>JBCCPD010000507.1:0-2790 GCA_039025075.1 Pseudomonadota bacterium
GTGAAGGCGTTCAGGGCCTTGGCGTGCTTGAGGACGCCGCCGATGTAGTAGAGCGCCTCGTCCGACAGATCCGCATACTTGTCGCCGGCGAAGAGCGGCTTGCCGTCCTTCCAGATCGACTGGTTGACGTGCATGCCGGTGCCGTTGTCGCCCGCGACGGGCTTGGGCATGAAGGTCGCCGACTTGCCGTAGGCGTTGGCCACCTGGTGGATGACGTACTTGTACTTCTGCAGGTTGTCGGCCTGTTCGGTCAGCGTGCCGAAGATCAGGCCCAGCTCATGCTGCGCCGAGGCGACCTCGTGGTGATGCTTGTCGACCTTCATGCCGATGCGCTTCATGGTCGACAGCATCTCGGAGCGCAGGTCCTGCGCGTGGTCGACCGGGGGCACGGGGAAGTAGCCGCCCTTGATGCCCGGACGGTGGCCGAGATTGCCCATCTCGAACTCGGCGTCGGTGTTCCAGGAGGCGTCGTCGGCGTCGACCTCGTAGGAGACCTTGTTCATCTCGACCGAGTAGCGGACGTCGTCGAAGACGAAGAACTCGGCCTCGGGGCCCCAGTAGGAGACGTCGCCCATGCCGGAGGACTTGAGGTAGGCCTCGGCCTTCTTGGCGGTGCCGCGGGGGTCGCGGTCATAAGGCTCGTTGGTGTCGGGCTCGAGCACGTCGCAATGCAGGCACATGGTCTTCTCCGCGAAGAACGGATCCATGTACATGGAGGCGGTGTCGGGCATCAGCTTCATGTCCGACTGGTCGATGGCCTTCCAGCCGGCGATGGACGAGCCGTCGAACATCCAGCCCTCGGTCAGGAAGTCCTCGTCCACCACGTCGTTGATGGCGGTGACGTGCTGCAGCTTGCCGCGCGGGTCGGTGAAGCGGAGATCGACGTATTCGACCTCCTCGCTCTTCATCGTGTCGAGCACGGTCTTGATGTCGGACATGGTCTCGCTCCTCTCTCGTTCTCATAGTCGTCGTCGCGCCTAAGCGGTCGCGATGGTCATCGCTGACGGCGGTCCGGCCCGGGCGCGTCGGCGCGGCCGCCGTATGGCTTGGGGGTCAGAGCGCCTCGACGCCCTCTTCGCCGGTGCGGATGCGCACCGCCTGCTCCACGTTGGTGACGAAGATCTTGCCGTCGCCGATCTTGCCGGTGCGCGCGGCGGCGACGACGGCTTCGATGGCGCGCTCGACCTGATCCTCTTCGACCACGACCTCAAGCTTCATCTTGGGCAGGAAATCCACCACGTACTCAGCCCCGCGATAGAGCTCGGTATGGCCTTTCTGACGGCCGAAACCCTTGGCCTCGATCACGCTGAGGCCCTGGATGCCGATGTCCTGCAGAGCCTCCTTCACTTCATCGAGCTTGAAGGGCTTGATGACGGCCTCGATCTTCTTCATGGGCTCCGGTGTCTCCCTTGGCGGGTCGCCGCGGCGCTCGCCCGCGAGGCCGCGATCGGTTATGGGCGCGCTCGTGCGGAGGGGCGGCATCCGACGGCCCCTTCGACGATGCACGAGCCATGCCAAGCCGATGGCGCGACGCGATGCAATGCGCGGCGGAGCGTTCGAAGGAGCCGCGGTGCGATTCACGTGACGGGTGCCTTTGATTTAGGCAAGTTGCCCGAAAATAGGGCGAAAAACGAAAGGCGACGCGATGCATCTGGTGACGGCGGCGGAGCTGCGGGCGATCGAGCGGCAGAGGATCGCGCGCAAGGGCATCGCCGGGCAGGAGCTGATGGAGCTGGCGGGCTTCGCGACGGCGGAGAAGATGCTGACCTGGAGGCCCGACCTTCAGACGGGCGCGCGCCGGATGATCGTGCTGTGCGGCCCCGGCGGCAACGGCGGCGACGGGTTCGTGACGGCGCGCCTGCTGGCGGAGCGCGGCTGGCGCGTGGAGCTGTATTGGTTCGGCGCGCCGGAGCGGCAGCCGCCGGACGCGGCGGCGGCGCGGGCGCGGTGGGAGGCGGGCGGAGGCGAGACCCGGCCCTGGAGCGGAGCGGCCGCGGCGGTGGCGCAGGGCATGGGCGGGCGCGGGGCCGACGCCGCGGACGTGGTGCTGGAGGCGCTGTTCGGCATTGGCCTGTCGCGTCCCATGCCGGCTGAGATCGTCGCGGCGCTCGGGCCGATGCTGGCCCCGGACCGAACGCCGCCCGCGCCGGCGTTGGAGGACCGCACCGCGGCCCCGAGGGACGGGGCGGCGGTGGTCTCGGTCGACATGCCGAGCGGGCTTTGCGCTGATGGCGGAAGACCCATCGGGCCGGCGGTGCAGGCCGACATGACCATGACCTTCGTGGCGCCGAAGCTGGGGCAGTTCCTGCTGCCGGGCCTGTCCTTGTGCGGCGAGCTGCGGTTTTCGCGCCTGATCGGCAGCGCGCGCCCCGACCGGGGCGGTCAGGCGCCGCGGGCGCGGCTGCTGCGCGAGGCGCCGCAGGGCCTGTCGAAGGAGGCGTGCGCGCCTTGCCCGCGGAATGTCTGCGCGGTCTGCGTGAGCTGTGTGACGCAAACGACGTCTTGCTGATCTTTGACGAGGTCCAATGCGGAGCGGCGCGAAGTGGAAAGCTCTGGGCGCATCAATGGGCGGAAGGGGCAAACCCTGACATTATGGCTGTGGCCAAAGGGGTGGGCGGAGGCTTTCCGTTGGGCGCTGTCATCGCCTCAGAAGAGGCCGCTAAGCATATGGTGCCCGGCACACATGGAACGACCTATGGCGGTAATCCACTCGCCATGGCCGCCGGCAATGCGGTTTACGATCGGATCAGCGACGCCGACTTCTTGCAGCATGTGCAAGATGTGTCGAAC
>JBCCPD010000508.1:0-2784 GCA_039025075.1 Pseudomonadota bacterium
CACGCCGTTGTCCCGCGCCGCCAAGGCTTTGAGATAGGTTCCGATCTTGTTGCACACGTCGCCGCGCGCCGTGGTGCGGTCGGTGCCGACGATCACGAGGTCCACCAGACCCCGCTGCATCAGATGCCCGCCGGCATTGTCCACGATGACCTTGTGCGGCACGCCGTGGCGTCCCAGCTCCCACGCGGTCAGGAAGGCGCCCTGGTTGCGCGGGCGGGTCTCGTCCACCCAGACTTCCACTGGAATTCCAGCGTCATGGGCCTTGTAGATCGGCGCCGTCGCGGTGCCCCAGTCCACCGTCGCCAGCCAGCCGGCGTTGCAGTGGGTGAGGATGCGCACCGGCTCTCCGGCCGGTTTGCGGGCCGCGGCGGCCTCGATCAGCGGCAGACCGTGGTCGCCTATGGCCGAGTTGATGGCCACGTCCTCGTCGCAGATCTCGGCCGCGAGGGCCCGCGCCGCGGCGGCCCGCTCGCCCGGGGCCAGCGGCGCCAGCCGCGCCCGAACGCGGTCCAGCGCCCAGCGCAGGTTCACCGCCGTGGGACGGGTCGCCAGAAGCGCGTCACAGGCCTCCGCCAGCGCCGCGTCGGAGGGATCGGAGCCCATGCCCAGCGCCATTCCCCAGGCGGCCGTCGCCCCGATCAGCGGCGCGCCGCGCACCTGCATTGTTCGGATCGCCCGGGCCGCCTCCGCCACGTCGGTCAGCCGCGCGGTCTCGAACCGGTGCGGAAAAAGGGTCTGGTCGAGGATCTCGACGGCGCCGTCCGGCGCCTCCCAGATCGTGCGATAGGGCGTGCCGTCGATCTTCATGGGGCGGTCTCCGGAAGCGGCTGGTAGCCTTCGGGGCGGAAGCGGGGGGCGCAAAGGCAGTGGAATACCAGAGGCTTGTCGCCGAGCGCGGTGATTCTTTGGGGCGCGCCGGCGGGGATCAGGACGGCGTCGCCCGCCGCGACCTCCACGTCGAGATCCCCGGCCTGCATCCGCCCGCGGCCGGAGACGACGAGATAGGCCTCCGCCACGTCCAGCGCGTGCCGCTCGGTGGTCACGCCGGCGCCGACCTCGGCCAGCGCCAGCGAGGCGTCGGGGAAGTCGGGGTGGTTCAGCACCTCGGTGATCGTGCAGCGCTCGCGCGTCGCGAAGGGCGCGCCGCGGGCGGCGGGCAGGTGCTGGGCGGTTTTAGGCTCGGGCGCGTCGGTCATGACCGGCAGACTACGCGCCGCCGCGTCGGTGGAAAAGCGCTGCGGCGGGGCCGGGCGGGCCGGTCCCCCGCTTTCGGGGATCGGCCGCGGCGGAAGGGGGGTCCTCCCCCCTTTCGACGCTCGCGCCCGGTCGAGGCGCGCGAAACGGGTTTGCGGGCGCGGCGCGGCGCACTAGGCTCCGCCGACCGCTCGCCCCATCGGAGCTTCGCCCCCATGACCGACCTGGTTCTCCGCAACGCCGTCATCGTCACCGCCGACCCTTCGACCCCCGTGGTGGAGGGCGGGCTCGCCGTCTCGGACGGACGTATCGAGGCGATCGGAGAGGTGCCGGACCGCGCCCAGGAAGTCCTCGATCTGGAGGGGCGGATCGTGTGTCCCGGCTTGGTGAACGCCCATTGTCACGCCGCCGACAGCCTGTTCCGCGGACTGGTCGAGAACCTGCCGCTGGAGCCCTGGCTGCAGACCGTCTGGAAGGCCGAGGGCGCGACCCTGACCGAGGAGACCTGCCGTCTCGGCGCACGCCTGGGCTTCGCCGAGCTGGCGCTCTCTGGCTGCACCTCGGTCATGGACATGTTCTGGCATCCCGACAGCAGCGCCCGCGCGGCGCAGGAGATCGGCCTCAGGGTCAGCTGCGGCGGCCTCTACTTCGATTTCCCGGGCATGGACGGGAAAGGGCCGGAAGCGCGGGATGTGGACGCGGAGGCCTTCTTCGAGGCCTGGCCGGCGAGCGAAACGATGCGCCCCGGCGTCTTCCCCCATGGCGCCTACACGGTCGGGCCGGAAAACCTCAAGGCCGCCAAGGCGATGGCGGATCGCTACGACGGTCTCTACTCCATCCATGCAGCCGAGACGTTGGTGGAGCAGGCCACCATCGAGGAGCGCTATGGAACGTCGGTCATCCGCCACATGGACGCCTGCGGGATCCTCGATGAACGGGCCGTGCTGGCCCATTGCGTGCATCTCGACGACGAGGAGATCGAGATCTTGGCTCGAACAAGAGCAGTGGCGGTGCACAACCCGGTGTCGAACCTCAAGCTCGCCTCGGGCTTCGCGCGGCTGCCGGAGATGCTGAAGGCCGACGTGCGCGTCGCGCTGGGCACGGACGGGCCGATCTCGGGCAACGACATCGACATGTGGCTGGCGCTGCGGCTGGCGGCGACTCTGCACAAGGCGGCGTGGCAGGACGCGACGGCGATCTCGACCGAGGAGGCGTTGCGCATGGCCACGCTGTCTGGGGCCGAGGCGCTGGGCCTGGGCGCCGTCTGCGGGTCGCTCGAGGTCGGCAAGGCCGCCGATTTCGTGGTGCTGGACGTGGATGGGCCGAGCGCCGTTCCGATGTTCGATCCGGTGACGCATCTGGTCTACTCGGCCTCCAAGGCCGACGTGCGGCATGTGGCCATGGGCGGCGAGTGGGTGGTGCGGGACCGGGCGCTGACCCGGTTCGACATGGCCGAGACGCTGCAAGGCGTGCGCGAGCTCGTGCCTGCCATCCGGGCCAGCATCGCATGAGCGCGCCGAGCCCCGCCGAGGCCTTGGAGCGCGCTTGGGCGGCGGTCGAGGGCCGTTTCGGCGCGGCCCCTGAGGCGGC
>JBCCPD010000509.1:0-2773 GCA_039025075.1 Pseudomonadota bacterium
CGCAGATCCTGCGGCGCGAGCGCCTGCGGGTGAACAGCCTGCACAAGCAGTCCATCCGCCGCCCCGGCGACGGGCTGCGCGTCTGCGCCGAGGATCAGCACGGCATGACTCAGGCCGTCGAACGGCCCGACGAGCCATTGCGCATCGGCGTGCAATGGCACCCCGAGTTCCTGTTCTGGCGACCCTCGCAATTCCGCCTCTGGCGCCGCCTCGCGCAAGAGGCCCGCGCGCTCAGCCGCGCCCGCGCCGGCCTCCTCCCCGCACGGCCGGAAGTCAGCGATCCCCCCGTTGCAACCAATCTGACCGAGATCGCCGCGTCCGATGCGTGACCCCAGGCGCGACGAGGGGCGGCGCGGCGGCGACGAACGCGCCGACGGTCGGGTCCGATCCCTCCGACCGCGCCGCCCAGAACGCAGACGCAAGAGGCGCTCCGCCTGAACAAGGTTCGTCAACCCGCCTCGGAAACGCGCTTCGTCCGCGCAGCGTCGACGTGACGCCCGACGACCTCTCCACGCGCTCCGCTTCCAAGCCTGAGACGGCTCCGGACACGCCCACGCCCCGAGCGACGCCGGCCCCTGCGCTAGGCGCCCCCCGTCCCTCGCCTCTCGTGCAGGCCTCGCGCCTCGCCCTGGTCCTGCTCGCCGCGCTCGCCTCGCTCGCCGCTCTGTCTGAGGCGCGCCTCTTCGCCATCCCCACGGTTCTCGCGATGCTCGCGGCCGTCGCCCTCGCCGATCCGGCCCGGCGGTTGGAGCGGCTGGGCGCGCCGCCCGCCCTCGCCGCGGCAACCCTCGTCTTAGGGTGCATCGCGGCTTTCGCGGTCCTCCTCTTCCGTCTCGCTCCGTCCCTCGACGCCGTGCGACGCGAGCTGCCCCGCGCCGCCGAACGCCTGCGCGAGATCGGCCAGGATCTCGAGCGCGCTCTCGCCACAGGCGCCGACGCCGACCTGCGCGGCCTCTTCGCCGCGCCCGCCTCGCCGGAAACCGGCGCGGACGAGGCGGCGGGCACGGTCCCGCGGCCGAGCTGATGCAGGAAGGGCAAAGCCTGCTCCTCGACACGCTCGTCGCCATGCCCGCCACGCTCGCCGCCTTGGTCTACGGCCTGTTTCTGACGTATTTCCTGGTCGCCGAACGCCGCCGCGTGGGCCGCGCGCTCATCTCGCTGGCCGGTCCGGACTTCGTCCGTCGGCTGCATGTCGCCCGCGGAATAGGAGAGCTGCGGACGCTGCTGCCCGGCTATCTCGGGGCCGTCACGCTCATCAACATCGGTCTCGGCGCGGCCACGGCGGCGGTTTTCCACCTGCTCGGCGTGCCCTCCCCCGCCGCGTGGGGCGCGGCCATGACCGTACTGAACTTCGCGCCCTACCTGGGACCCGTGGTGATGAACGTCGCGGTTCTGGCGGTCGGGATCGCCACCTTCCCCGATCCAAGCCTGGCCTTTTTCGCCAGCGCCGCGCTCGCTTCGCTCAACACGATCGAGGGGTATTTTCTGACCCCGCTGATCGTCGGGCGACAGGTGAAGGCCGGGGCCTTGGCCATCTTCCTGGCCGTCGCCTTCGGCGCATGGCTATGGGGCTGGGCCGGAGCGCTGTTGGCGACGCCCGTGCTGATCACGGCCAACGTCGCCGTTCGCGTCGCCCTCGAGCCCGGTCGCGAGCCCTTCGCATCCCAACCTTCGCGATGAGGGATCCGCGGTCGACGCCGGTCGCGAACCAAAACGGCCTATCCCACCCTCTCTAGCAGTGCGCGCCTGAATAAAAAGAAACCCCCGCGCCACAGGACGCGGGGGCTGCGCAACGGCCGAGCTGCGTCAGCTGGCGAGGATGTCGCGGATCTCGACCATCGCCGTGCGGGCCCGCAGGATCATCTCCGCCATGGCGGTCAAGTGATCCGGCACAAAAGTACTGTCATTGGCTCCATTGGACGTGATCCATGGGTCCATCATGGCGGCCTCCCCGATCGTGGCCTCCATCTTGTCCCAGACCTCGTCGACGTTCCGGTCCGTGATGACCTGTCCGAAATCCACGCGCATGCCCTGCAGAATGCCGTGCAACGCGTACATCTGTCCGCGGGCGCGGTGGAAATAGTTGTCGGCGCGGAAGTCGAACCACCCCAGATTGTTGCCCTCGCCGCGCACCAGCCGGTCCGTCGCCGGATCGTAGACCCAGGCCTTGGACCGCGCCTCCAGCTCCGCCGTCGTGGCGCCGAGGGTGGCGGTGAAGCGGCTCAGAACGGCGCGCAGGTTGTCGGCGCGCGTGTCGAACGTCGCCTCGCAGGCGGCCAGATCTCGATTGTAGCGCTGGTAGAGTGGGATGGCTGAAGCGTAGGAGCTAGCCGCGCTCGGCGAGATCGTGTTGACCTGCGGGTTGAACGGATTGTTCACGAACCACGCGTTTTCGTCGATCTGCAGCGACGACTGGGCCGAGGACAGCTGCGGGTTCTCCAAGCTGCTGCCCCGGATGCGCCCGAGGCTGTCGACCATCTCGATCCCCGTGCGCCGCGAGATGTCGAGCATGCCTTTCTGCTCGGACGCCTTGTTGTCGAACCAAGGCGTATCCTCGAAGTCGACCAGCCCGAAGAAGCCGAGCTTGTAAAGCGGACGCGCCGGCACCCAAGCGTTCTGCACCGCCATGTAGTCGATCACCGTTACCTGCATGGCCACGGTCGCCGAAGGCCGGCATTCCCCATCGGCAGGGTCGACGGCCTCGACTGGCATGACCGGCTCTCCTGGACGAACAACCCGGGACTCGAGCATGTAGCGGGATAGAACCTCCTGC
>JBCCPD010000510.1:0-2765 GCA_039025075.1 Pseudomonadota bacterium
ATGACCGTCGTCGGCTTCGGCTTCGCCGCGCCCCTGCTGCGGCCGTTGATGGGGGAGGCCGGCCGCACGCTCTGCCTGATGCCCGCGCCCCAGGGCGTCTGCCGCTGGCCGCCCGAAGGGCCCAACGTCTCCGCCTTGGTCGAAGAAACCCACTGGCCGCTCCCCGTCGGCTTCGCCGATCGCCTGCTGGTCGCCCATGGGCTCGAGCACTCCGAGCGGCCCGCCGCGCTGCTCGAAGAAATCCACCGCGTCCTCGCCCCCGAAGGCCGCGCCATCCTCGTCGCCCCCAACCGCTCGGGCATGTGGGCGCGCTCGGACGCCACGCCCTTCGGCTATGGCCGTCCCTACTCCGCCGGCCAGCTGGAGGGGCTGCTGAAAGCCCACGACTTCCAGCCGGAGCGCGCCGCCGCCGCCCTTTGGGGCCCGCCGTCGCACCGCCGCTTCTGGCTCAAGACGGGGGGCATGTGGGAGGCATTGGGCCGCAAGCTCGACGCGCAGCGGCTCGCCGGCGCCGTGCTGGTGGAGGCGACGCGCCGCGTCTACGCGATGCCGCGCCCTGGTCTGAAGGAGCGGGCGCTCTCGCCGCTCGAGGTGCTCGAAGGCCTTGCCGGCGCCCGTCCCAAGCCCGCCGCGCCCGGAGGCGCCCGCCGCGGTTGATCGGCGCCCGCTACTCCTGCGGCGGCGGGGGCAGGGCGGCGAGCTGCGCTTCGACCTGCGCCCGGCGGCTCCACAGCGCGGCCGCGTTCCAGCCCGGCCAGCCGAACGGCCCGTAGAGCCCGCCAAAGGCGTGGCGATAGCCATAGCGGCCGCGCCAACGGCCGTGGCCCCACGGCCCGTGGAGCGGCGGTCCGAGCAGCAGCGCGTCGATCCGCGCGATCTCCCGCCGCGCGACGAAGCGGGCGCGGCCGAGCGCATGGGCCTCCGCCAGGGCGGTCGCCGCTTCGGCCGGACAGACCGGCGCCAGCGGCCGACCCGCCGCGCCCGCGCGATGCACGCCCGCGGGCGTGCAATAGCCCTCGAGCCCCCGCTCGCGCCCCGCCTCCCACGCCGCTACGTCCGGGGCGGCGCCCGCCGCGGCGCAGCTGGCCCTGTGCGCGTCAAGGCGCGCCGGACCTTCGCCGCGCACGCCGTCGGCCACCCCCACGGCGCGCCAATCGGCCCCGGCGCAGGCCTCCGGCGCCACCGGTCTGGGCCCGCAGGCCGCCAGCAGCGCCGCGACGGCCAAGGCCGCCGCCCGGACCGCAAGGCTCAAAACGTCACCCCGACGGCGCCGCCGACGCGAGGACCGGCCGACCCGATGCTCACGCTCAGCAGCGGCCGCAGCGAGGGCTTCCACGGCCTCGGCCGCGGGTCGGCCTTGCCTTCGGCGTACGCCGCGTCGAACTCGGGCTGCAGCGCCTCGGGACAGTCGAGCGTCTGGGCCAGGCCGCGCCGTCCCAGCGAGCGGGCGTTCAGGGGCGAGCAATAAGCCGCGCGCCCTTGGTCATGGCCGGCGAGATAGGCGTCCTCCGCCGCGTCGAGCCGCTCGCCGCTCAACCCCGGGCAGGCCGCCAGCAGCGCCAGCCCTTGCGCCGCGCCGTAGCCGGCCTGGGCGTCGACGCGCCCCCAAGCGGTCCGCCGGTCCGACGCGCACAGCTCCCGTCCCGCCTCCGCCGACGGAGAAAGCGGCTCTCGCCCGCTCGGGGCCGGGGCGGCGCAGCCGGCCAGAAGCGCCGCGGCCATCAACGGAATCAGAGGTCTCATGCCTCGCATCCTGCACGCCATTGCGGCGTTCCCGCGGCGGCGCCATGGTGCCGCGCAAAGGGGCCCGGAGCGGCCGCACCGCGCAGCAGGGAGGCGCCGCGCCATGTCAGATCCCCTCGTCCTCGTGACCGGACCCGCAGACGGCCCCGCGCCGGGCGTGGCGGAGATCGCGCTCAACCGTCCCGACAAGATGAACGCCATCGTCTGGGACATGATCCGCGAGATGATCGACGCCGCCGAGACTCTGGGACAAGACCCGGCGACGAGGGCCATCGTCCTGCGGGGCGAAGGCCGCGCCTTCTGCTCGGGCCTCGACAAGGCGAATTTCGGCAAAATGGCCGAGACGGGTCAGTCCAGCAGCTCCGGCGCGGACCTGATGGCCCGCAGCCACGGCATCGCCAACCTGCCGCAGCATGCGAGCCTCGTCTGGCGCGACTGCCCGGTCCCGGTGATCGCCGCCTTGCACGGCGTGTGCATCGGCGGGGGCCTGCAGATCGCCATGGGCGCCGACATCCGCATCGCCGCGCCCGACTGCCGCCTCGCGATCCTGGAGATGAAATGGGGCCTGATCCCCGACATGTCCGGCATGGTCACCTTCCCTCGCTCGATCCGCGGCGACGTGCTGCGCCGGCTGATCTACACCAACGAGATGCTCTCCGGCGCGCCCGCGCAGGAGGCCGGCCTGGTGACCGAGATCGCCGAGGATCCGCTGGCCCGCGCCCGCGCGCTCGCCGCCGAGATCGCCGCGAAATCTCCGTCCGCCATGCGCAGCGCCAAGGCGCTGATCAACGCGGCGGAAGAGAACGACCCGGCCGAGGTGCTGCTGGAGGAAAGCCGCCGGCAGATCGAGGCGATCGGCACGCCGGATCAGATCGAGACCGTGACGGCGGCGTTGGAGGGCCGCGCGGCGCGCTATGGCTGACGCCTCCGGGACGCCGGCGCCCACGGTCGACCGCCGCGACGTCGCCGAGGCCGCGCGGCGTATCGCGGGCCGCCTGCGCCGCACGCCGGTGATCGAGGCG
>JBCCPD010000511.1:0-2761 GCA_039025075.1 Pseudomonadota bacterium
ATGCAGAAGGTCGGCAATGAGGGCGTCATCACGGTCGAAGAGAACAAGGGTCTCGACACCGAAACCGACGTCGTCGAGGGCATGCAGTTCGACCGCGGCTACCTCTCGCCGTACTTCATCACCAACGCCGACAAGATGATCACCGAGCTGGAGGACTGCTACATCCTCCTGCACGAGAAGAAGCTCTCCTCGCTGCAGCCGATGGTTCCGCTGCTGGAGACCGTGATCCAGTCCGGCAAGCCGCTCCTGATCATCGCCGAGGACGTCGAGGGCGAGGCCTTGGCCACGCTCGTCGTCAACAAGCTTCGCGGCGGCCTTAAGATCGCGGCCGTCAAGGCCCCGGGCTTCGGCGATCGGCGCAAGGCCATGCTGCAGGACATCGCGATCCTGACCGGCGGCCAGGTCATCTCCGAGGATCTGGGCATGAAGCTGGAGAACGTCGGCATCGACATGCTCGGCACCTCCAAGAAGATCCGCATCACCAAGGACGAGACGACCGTGGTGGACGGCGCCGGCGAGAAGGCCGAGATCGAGGCCCGCGTCGCGCAGATCCGTCAGCAGATCGAAGAGACCACGTCGGACTACGACCGTGAGAAGCTGCAGGAGCGTCTCGCCAAGCTGGCCGGCGGCGTCGCGGTGATCCGCGTCGGCGGCTCCACCGAGGTCGAGGTGAAGGAGCGCAAGGACCGCGTCGACGACGCTCTGAACGCCACCCGCGCCGCGGTGCAGGAGGGCGTAGTCCCGGGCGGCGGCGTCGCCCTGATCCAGGCCTCCAAGGCTCTGTCGGACCTCAAAGGCGACAACTCCGACCAGGACGCCGGCATCGCCATCGTCCGCCGCGCCCTGCAGTCTCCCATGCGTCAGATCGCGACCAACGCCGGCATCGACGGCGCGGTCGTGGCCGGCAAGGTGATGGAGAACTCGGACGTCTCCTTCGGCTTCAACGCTCAGACCGAAGAGTACGGCGACATGTTCGCTTTCGGCGTGATCGATCCGGCCAAGGTGGTGCGCACCGCGCTCGAGGACGCGGCCTCCGTGGCCTCGCTCCTGATCACCACCGAGGCGATGGTCGCCGACAAGCCCGAGCCCAAGGGCGCGGCCGCCGGCGGCGGCATGCCCGACATGGGCGGCATGGGCGGCATGATGTGATCCGCCTCCCCTCCCGTCCGCGGGAGGGGGCCGACGAGACCGGCGGACGGCGGACCAACCGCCGCCGCCCCGTTCCTCCGAGGGACGGTGAGGGGCCGCGCCGTCAAGGCGCGGCCCTTTGCGTTTCGAGCCTCGCGGCTGGCGATGGATTGCCAACTGCCGGCGCTGGCGCGCCCAAGACTCCCGCGTTCGTTGCGGCGCCGGATTTTTCTTGGCGCCGCGTGCGATCTAGAAGAAGTTTCCGTCTGTGAAGAAGGTCCGAAGGCCCGAGATAAAAACCTAGGTCCAACGCGAGGGAGCAAGTCATGGCCGGAGAAAACGACAAGTTTGAAGTCTACCAGGACAAGAAGGGCGAGTATCGCTGGCGGCGCAAGGCCTCGAACGGCCAGATCGTCGGAGCCTCGTCCGAGGGCTACAAGTCCAAGAAGGATTGCGAGGCCAACATGACCCGCGGACCGAACCCCAAGGACAAGTGGGAGTTCTACGCCGACAAGCGGGGCGAGCATCGCTGGCGCCGCAAGGCCTCCAACGGCGCCATCATCGGCGCCTCCTCCGAAGGCTACAAATCCAAGAAGGACGCCGAGGCCAACGCCGCCCGCCAGGGCTGGAAGGGCTGACCGCAGGCTGATCCGCGCCGGCGTCGCGCAGGCGCGGATCGAAACCAGGACGTCCGCCCTCGCCCCGCCGCGCCTTGCAGGGATGGCGGCGGGCGGTCAGGCTGCGCGCGCGTCTCCACCTCCAGCTAAGGACTTCCCGAATGTCCCTGATCCTCTACGGCCGCAACATGTCCCCGTTCGCCCGGCGCATCGCCGTCGTCTGCGCTCTGCAGGAACGGGAGGTGGAGCGGCGCAAATGGCTCGTCTCAGGGGAGGATTTCGAGAACCTCAAGGCCCTCAACCCCGTCGGCCGCGTGCCCGCCCTGACTCTAGAGGACGGCGAGACCCTCATCGAGACCTTCGCCATCTTCGACTGGCTGGAGGAGACGGCGCCCGAAGGCCTGAACATGCTCCCGCCCTCCGGCGCGCCGCGGCGCAAGATGCTGCAGGAGCTCGCCCATGCCAACGGCGTCGTCGAAAAGGGCGTGGCGCTGGTCTACGACAAGAACCGCCGGCCGGCAGAGCACCACTTCCCCGACTGGATCGCCCGGCTCGAAGGGCAGATCTCCGGCGCCCTCGGCGCGCTCGAGGCCCATGCGCCGGCCGAGGGCTGGCTCGGCGGAGACCGCCCGATGATCTCCGACATCGCCTTCGCCATCGCCTGGGATTTCATCACCGCCACCAACCCGCATCTGCTGGCGCCCGGCTTTCCCAAGCTCGAAGCGCTGGCCGAGCGCGCCCGCGCCCTGCCGGCCTTCGCGGACACGATGCCCGAGACCTGAGCCGTTTTCCGGGGGCCTCGCCTCCGGGGCATCGAGCCCCATCGGCTCGCGCGCTTCGCGCGGGCGCCTGGAATGGCAGGCGTTGGTCTGGGTCGGAGAAAAATCGCTTTTGCTGGGGAAGAGCCGCAAGGGCTCTTGCTCGAGCGTCCGCCGAGTCGCCCGCCGCCTCAAGGCCGAGCCGCGCGGGGCGCGGTCGCTCCGCTGCGCTGCGCTGCGCGAGCCTTGACCCGGCGG
>JBCCPD010000512.1:0-2751 GCA_039025075.1 Pseudomonadota bacterium
GCCCGTCCTATCGGGCGACCAAGCTCCATGGATCCGGTGCGCCGCCAATACGAAGCCTATCCTTACCCGGAGCGGGATCCGGCGGACGAGGCGACGCGCTTGGTGGTCGGCTCTCCGTCCCACCCGCAGGAGATCGACCATTTCGTCTTTCGCGGACGGCGGGATTGGTCGCGGCCCTTCCGCGCCCTGGTGGCCGGAGGCGGCACCGGCGACGGGCTGATCATGCTCGCTCAGCTGCTGTCCGACGCCGGCTGTCCGGCGGAGATCACCTATCTCGACCTGTCCGAGACGGCCCGCGCGGTGGCCGAGGCGCGCGCGGCGGCGCGCGGGCTGACCTCGATCCGCTTCCGCACCGGCGACGTGCTGGAGGCGCCGTCCCTCGCCGCCGAGGGCGGGCCGTTCGACTACATCGACTGCTGCGGAGTGCTGCACCATCTGCCCGATCCGCAGGCGGGCTTTCAGGCTCTGTCGGACGCTCTGGCGGAGGAGGGCGGCCTGGGCCTCATGGTCTACGCCCCCTACGGCCGCACCGGCGTCTACCCGCTGCAGGAGGCGTTTCGGACGCTGCTGGCCGACGCCTCGCCGTCGGACAAGGTGGCGCTCGCCCGCCAGGCCCTCGGCGCGCTGCCGGAGACGAACTGGTTCGGGCGAAATCCCCTGCTGTCCGACCACGAGACCTCCGATGCGGGGCTGCACGATCTGCTGCTGCATGACCGCGACCGCCCCTTTTCGGTGAACGAGCTGGTGGAGGCGCTGCAGGGCGCAGGGCTGGATCTCGTCTCGGTGGTGGAGCCGGCGCGCTACGATCCGGCCCGGCTTCTGCCCGCGACGCCCGAGTTCGAAGCGCGTCTGAAGCCGCTGTCGCGGGTCCAGCGCTGGGCGTTGGGAGAGCGTCTGGCCGGCGACCTGCGCATGCATGTGGGCTATGCGGCCAGGGCCGCGCGCGCGCCCAAGGCCATGGCGACGCTCACCCCCGACGCCGTGCCGCGCCTGACCGTCGGCCCGCGCGCCCTGGCGCGGCGGGTGGAGGAGACGGGATCGGTCCGCGTCACCTTCAAGAGCCGCCCCATCGACCTGGAGATCCCGCGAGCGGCGGCCCCGCTGATCGCGCGCCTGGGCGAGGGACGGCCGTTCGCGGAGCTGGCCATGGGCGCCGGGCTCGACTGGCTGGCCTATGCGCAGGCCTTCGGGCCGGTCTGGCGGGCGCTGACCTCGGCCAATCTGCTGTGCTGCAGCCGAGGATTGCCGTGAAGGACGGGTCCGAGAGGCCCGATTGGACGCTGGACCACGTGCCGGTCGCGCCCTTCATGCGCCCGCGGACGGCCTCCCCGCCGGGGATCCAGCCCCTTGATCCGGCGCAATGGCTGTTCTTTTCCGACGATGTCGAGGGTCAGATGGCCCTTCGCGACCGTTTGATCGAGGGCGAGGACGCGGATCTGGGCCCTGCGTGGATGGTCGCCGGGGGCGAAAAAGCGGCCGAAGAGCTGCTCGATTGCGTCGTGGATCACTTGGTTTCGCGCGGGTTTGGAGCCGTCTCCAGCGGAAAACTGCGTCGAAAAGACGACGTTTCGGTTGATTTGAGCGGCCCTCCGATGGCCGTTCTGGGCCGCCTGGCGCCTGAAGACTTCCTGATCATGGAGCGTCCGGAGGGCGCCGAAGAGCATGTTCTGACCGCCGGGGTCCTGCTTTTTCCGGCCCATTGGACTTTGTCGGAGAAGATCGGGCGGCCTTTGGTGCGCATTCACCAGCCGGTTCCGGACTACGAGGGCGATCTTTCGCGGCGCGTGCAGCGGTTTTTCGACGGCGTGCAGGTCGGCCGGCCGCTGTGGCGCGCCAACTGGCATTTTGCAGGAACGCCCCAGATCGTCACGCCGATGCGCGAGGTCGACAAGGTCGGGCTTTATCTCGAGCGCCTTCCCGACGAACGCTCGGTCGGCTGGTTGAGGGTGGAGCGGCAGACCATCCTGCGCCTGCCGCGGACCGGGGCCGTGGTGTTCGGCGTGCGCACGTTGATGAGCGATATCGGCGGCTTGACGTCGGAGCAATGGCGCGGCCTGCAGGCCGCTTTCGCCGCCATGAGCGCGGAGGAGCGAGATGGCAAGGCGACGCCGGACCTGCTGGCTCGGATCGAGGTCGAGGTCGCCGCGGGGTCCTGAGCGCTTGCCCTCAAGGTGCTGAAGACGGCTGAAAATCCATCATCGGCCAGAGCGAGGCGACCAGAAGGGCGGCCATGGTCCAGTTGAACGCGCGCAGCCGTCCGGGGGAGCCGAGCCAGCGCCTGAGCTGCACGCCCAGCACCGCCCAGAGGCTGACCGAGGGCAGGTTCACCGCGCCGAAGACGACGGCGACGAGGGCCACCGCCTGCCATGTGCGGGAGGGCGCGTAGAGGCTCACGGCGGTGACCGCCATGGCCCAGGCTTTGACGTTGACCCATTGGAAGGCGCAGGCGGCGAGGAAGCTCATGGGCTTGCCGGCGGCCGCCCCGCCCTCGGGCGGCGCGGCGCGGGCGATCTTCCAGGCGAGGTGCAGCATGTAGACCGCGCCCGCCGCGCGCAGGACGTCGTAGGCCGCCGGATAGGCGTCGAAAACCTGCATGAGGCCGAGGCCGATGCCCAGGGCCATGGCCACGAAGCCGAGGCCGACGCCCAGCATGTGCGGCACGGTCCGGCGCAGGCCGAAATTGGCGCCGGAGGCCATCAGCATGAGGTTGTTCGGCCCCGGCGTGATCGAGGTGACGAGGGCGAAGAGCGC
>JBCCPD010000513.1:0-2740 GCA_039025075.1 Pseudomonadota bacterium
GCACAGATGCGCCTCCTCGCGCAGGATGTTTTGCGTGGCGACGGCGATGCGGGCGGAGTGCTCGGTCGGGCAGGCCAGCGCCTCGTCGAAGCCATCGGTGTGCATCGACTGCAGCCCGCCCAGGATGCCCGCGATCGCCTGAACGGTGACGCGCGAGATGTTGTTGAGCGGCTGCTGCTGCGTCAGGTCCGCGCCCGAGGTCTGGCCGTGGAAGCGGAAGCGCCAGGACCGCGGGTCCTTGGCGCCCAAGCGCTCCTTCGCGACCCGAGCCCAGATGCGGCGGCCGGCGCGGAACTTCGCCACCTCCTCGAAGAAGCTGATGGAGATGTCGAAGAAGTAGGTGAACCGCCGCAGCACGTGATCCGGGTCCATGCCGGCGTTGATGCAGTCCTCCGCGTATTGGATCGCGGTCGACAGCGTCAGGCCCATCGTCTCCGCCGGCGTCGCGCCCGCTTGCTGCATGTGCTGGCCGACGACGGAGACAGGGTTCCAGTTCGGCGTATGCTCCCGACAGAACTTCACGTGGTCCACGAACACCCGCCGCGCGCCCGGCTGGCTCAGCCGGTAGAACATGTGGTTGGCGACGTAGTGGGAGATGTAGTCGGACTGGTTCGCAGTGCCGGTGATCCTGTCGAAGGGCACGCCCCTCCGCTTGGCGACGCCCAACAGGAACGCGAACAGCGTGAAGGGCGTCGGGTCGTTCATCGCGGTCGAGATCTCCCCCAGCGGCACCCCGTCCAGCGCCCGGTCCATATGCTCCACGTTGTTCACGACGGTTCCGCAGGTGCCCAGCAGCGCCAGCGGGCTTTCGTCGCAGTCGATGCCGCGGAAGCCGGAATTGCAGGGCAGAAGGCTGATCGCCGTCGCGCCCTGATCCAGCAGCATCCGCACGCGCGCGTTGTAGTCGTCCGGCGTGCCCAGCCCGATCAGCTGCCGCTGGGTCCAGGTCCGCCCGCGATGCATTGTGGCGTAGACGCCCCGGGTGAACGGCGCCTCGCCCGGCATGCCGAGGTCTTGGGCATAGCGATCCTCCGACCAGTCCTGCGGCGTGTAGAGCGGCCGCACCTCGATGCCCGAGCGGTTGCGGACGACCCGGTCCCGCCCGATCTCGCTCCGGTACCGGTCCTCCCAGCGGGCGACGTCGTCGGCCAGGTCGGCGGGGGCGGGGTTTCGGTCGGTCATTCGGCCAGCTCCTCGGCGTCGCGGACCGTGCGGGCCTCTTGGGCGAGGGCGCGCACCCGGCTTGAGATCTCGTCGCTGGTGGCGCCGGGGTTGAAGACCGCGCTGACGCCGCAGGCAAAGAGGTCCGGCTGTTCCGACGGGGGGATGATGCCGCCGACGATCACCCGGACATGGCGCAGGCCCGCGGCGCTCAGCGCCTCCATCAGATCCGGTACGATCAGGTGATCGGTGGCCAGAGAGCTGATGCCGATCACGTCGACATCCTCTTGCGCGGCCAGCGCCACCACGGCCGGGATCTCCTGCCAGGGCGGCGTGTAGATCACCTCCATGCCCGCGTCGCGCAGATAGGCGGCGACGACGCGGCTGCCCCGGTCATGGCCGTCGAACCCGATCTTGGTGACCAGGACCCGTTCGGGATAATCCATCATGCTTCTCCCTCGGCGGCGGCCCCTCGGGCCAGCCGCGCCAGTTGGTTCGCGATCCGCGGGGCCGTCGCCCCGCCCTCGCGGCGCCAGACCGGCACGTGGTTGCCGGCCCCGATCAGAAACAGCCGCAGAAGGCTGCGGTCGACGTCCGGAGCCAAAGGCAGGTCGTCGACCACGCGCCGCAGGATCGCCTCGTACTCGCGGCGCAGGGCGATCAGCTGCGCCTTGGCCGTCGGGATGTCGTCTGGCAGGTTGCGGATGATGACCCTCGCATAGGCCGAAGGCTCCGTGATCATCGCGATATGCGTGGCCAGCATGGCCTCGAGGCGATCCCAGGGATCGGTCTGCTGGGCGATGGCCTGGGCGACCCTCTCGCTCAGCCGGCGGACGCCCTCCTCATAGACCGCGACCAGCAGAGCCTCCTTGTTCGGATGGTGATAGTAGATCGAGCCTGGCAGCATCCCGCTCGCGGCCGCGATGTCGCGCATGGTGGTGGCCGGGTAGCCCTTCGTCGCGAACAGCTCCGCCGCGCTCTCGAGAAGCTGGTCCAGCCGATTGTTGGCGCGGGCGACGGCCATCGACGTTGCCTCCAGATTTGAACAAATGTTTGTTTAAACAGTAGGCGACGCTGTGTCAACGCGCCGGGCAGGGATGTCGACCGCTATTTCGCGCAAGGACTGCGACGTCCTGCACCGGCCTTGTATGGCAGCCCCCGTCTTCGCCTCCGTTTTCTGAGGCGCGGACCGGAGCGGCAACGGCCGAGGCGAAAGCTGCCCTAACGACCCAGGGTCCTCCAACGCGACGCACCGTCCGCGGCGATGCGCAAAGCCCTTGTTTGAAGGCCGAAACCTGAAGGCAGCCTGCACCCATAGTTCTAGACCCCGACGCACGACATCTCATCTGGGGTTCAACTCCGCCCACTACGCTAAACCTCTGAATGTATGCAGGTGCGTACGAAATCGCCCTGCCGCCGAAAGGATGCGTCATGGCTGTGTTTGCTTCGCCGATCGCGGAGCTCGACCTCGTCATACGGGATGATTGGGGAGCGGGCTTCATCGCCGACCTGGCCCTGACGCCTTCCGGATCGCTCAACGGCTGGACCGTCGCCTTCGACTTCGCCGGCGAGATCGTGA
>JBCCPD010000514.1:0-2729 GCA_039025075.1 Pseudomonadota bacterium
CATGTCGGCCGCGAAGTCGTCGAAGCGATCCGGCGCGTCCTCCCCGTCCAACACCTCCGACAGGCCCTTGACGTGCAGGCGGCAGGAGAAGGACGCGGGGCGGAACACCGCGGGCGAGGGCGCATAAAGCGCGTCGGCGCCGGCCTCGTCGGCGATGCGCGCGGCCTCCGGCTCGTAGGGAGAGGGCGTGTCGTCATCCATCTCGGCGGAACGGGGCGGCGGCACGAGCGCGGCCAGCACCCGATCGGCCCGGCCCGCGGCTGCCTCCAAAAGCGCGGTCTGAGCGGCCACCGGCTTGCCGAACAGGGGCGCCAGGGCGACCGTCTCTCCGAACGCGCGCCAGGACTTGACGCGCGAGCGCAACTGAGCCGACGACCTGAGAAGCGGCAGTCCGATCATGGCTGGATCCTATGCGGCAGGAACACGTGCGTCGATCTCGTGACGGTTTCGTTAGTCCTCGCGAGGAGACGATGCAAGAGCGCGAGCGCTCAGCGTTTCCAGCAGACGGGACATCTCGCCCTCCCCTGCCGAAGAAATCGGCGCCGTCAGGGAGAGACAGAGCTGCGCCTGGGACGACAGGATCAAGCCGTCGGCCAGCGCCCGCAGGCCATTGTCCCGAAGCGTGGCGCCGGTCGTCGTGATGTCGGAGACGGCGTCCGCCGCGCCGTTGCGGACCACCGCCTCGGTGGCGCCCTGGCTGTCCACCAGCACGCAGTCCCCCACCCCCCGTTCGCGCAGAAAGGCGCGGGTCAGAACGTGGTACTTCGTGGCGATGCGCAGCGGACGGCCCAGCCGCTCGCGGAACTCGGCGGCGACTTCGTCGAGATCGTGCGTGCCCTCGACGTCGACCCAGAAGTCGGGCACGGCCAGCACCAGGTCCGCATGGCCGAAGCCCATGGGGGCGAGCAGGCGCACGCGGGCGTCGGCGTCGGGCACGCGTTCGCGGATCATGTCCTCGCCGGTGACGCCCAGATGCAGGCGGCCGGCGGACAGCTCGGCGGGGATTTCTCCGGCGGAGAGGAGGACCAGGTCGACGCCCTCGGAGCCGCGGATCTCTCCAGCATAGGCGCGGTCGGCTCCGGTCTGCACGATGTCGAGGCCGCGCGCCGCGAACCAGGCGGCGGCGTCCTCGCGCAGGCGGCCCTTCGAGGGCAGGCCGAGGCGCAGGCGGTCTGCGGGAACGGCGGTCATGGAACGGCCAGGCAGGCTTCGGGACGCAGGATCGCGCCGACCCCCGGCAGGCCGGGCGGTCCCCCCAGCCGAGCGAGCAGCGCGTCATAGCGGCCGCCGCCCGCCAACGGCGGCAGGCGCGGCGCATCCGGCAGAGCGAACTCGAAGACGAAGCCGTCGTAGTATTCCAGCGCCCGCCCGAAGGCGGCGTCGAAGGTCATGGCCTCGGGGTCGGCGCCCGAAGCGGCGAGAGCGTTCAGGCGGGTCTCGAAACGGTCCAGCGCCGACGCCAAGGCGCCGGGATCGAGGGCGCGAAGACGCGCGAGCGCCTCGGGCGCAGGGGCGCGGACGGCGAGGATTTCGGCCAACCGGGCCGCCTCGGCCGCCGGAAGGGAGACGCCGGCGTCTTCGGAGAGGGCCAGGGCGCGCGCCTGCACGGCGGAGAGGGGCCGCGCCCCCTCGGGCTCGGAGGCCCCGTCGAGAAGGGCGGCGAGCCCGTCGGCCGATGCCGCGGCGTCGAGCAGGGCCCTGCGGGCGAGCGTCGGCGGCGGCCGATCCGGGGCCAGCGCGGCCAGAGCGCGGCGGAAGGCCGGCGGTCGCCAGAAGCGGCGGCGCAGGCCGTCGCGCAGCCGTCGAGGGGCCGAAAGACCGTCGATGGCGGCGAAGACGATGGCCAGATCGCCGAGGGTGACCGCGGCGCGCTCCGCCAACGGCCCGAGCGCGGCGCGCACGAGAGCGAACACCTCCACGTCCGCGGCGACGGGGTCGCGGTTGCCGATCATCTCGACGCCTGCCTGCAGGTATTCCGACGGCCGCGCCTGGCCGGGGACGGAGGCGCGGAAGACCGGGCCGGCATAGCGGTAGAGGGCGGCGATCTCGGCCGCCGCCTCGCCGTGGCGGTCGAGGTGCAGGCGGGCGATCGGGGCGGTGAAGTCGGGGCGCAGCATGCGCTCCCCGGCGATAGGATCGTGGACGACGTAGGCGCGGGCGCGCACGTCCTCGCCGTAGAGGTTCAGGAGGGCGGAGGCGGGCTGGAGGATGGCTGGCTCCACCGCCTCGGCCCCCGCCTGAGCGAAGAGAGCGTCGAGGCGGGCGAGCTCCGCTGCGACGGCGGCGAGGCCAGGGCCGATCCGGGCTTCGGAGAGATAGGCGCGGTCAGGCGACATGGCGGCGTCCGGGACGCTTGGCGCGGAGGCGCGCGCCTGCTCGGCGGCGCCTTTCGCCCGCTCGCTTAGGCGCGGCAAAGGCGGCGCGCTGCGGCGAAAGGAGGGCGGACGCAGGCGAGCGGATCCCGAGGAGGTCGCTTCGCGCCATCGCTTCCGCAGCTCGGTCCCTTCGGCGAAAACGCGCGCGGACGCAGGCGGCGCGCCGAGACGGCGGCGTAGCGGCCGCGTCGCTCGGCCAAGGCGCTGAGCGGACGACGTCTCTCGTTGCAAGCCCGCGCGCGGGACGTCGACCTGCCGCCCGCGGGCGACGCGCGGCGTCGTCCCCCCGGCCGGGCCGGGGCGGACGGGCGGGAGGCTCGGCCAGGGGGACGGCGGCGGGAACGGGCGCGGCGG
>JBCCPD010000515.1:0-2713 GCA_039025075.1 Pseudomonadota bacterium
GGGCGCCGAAATGGTCGATCATGGCCGGTTCGAGCTGGTCGAGCCGGTCGGCGCGGACGTAGAGGAAGCCGGAGCCGCGGGGGCCGCGGAGGAATTTGCGGCCGGTGGCGGAGAGGAAATCGCAGCCCAGTTCGGCGACGTCCATGCGCATCTGGCCGGCGGCCTGGCAGGCGTCGAGGAGGTAGGGGACGCCATGGCGGCGGGCGAGGCGGCCGGCCTCCGCCGCCGGGTTGGCGAGGCCGCCGTTGGTGGGGACCCAGGTGAGGGCGAGGAGGCCGACGTCTTCGTCGAGGGTGTCTTCGAGGGCGGAGAGGTCGAGGGCGCCTGAGGCGTCGGAGGGGACGACCTCGATGCGTAGGTCGTCGCGCTTGGCGCGCTGGAGGAAGGCGACGTAGTTGGCGGCGTATTCGGCTTCGCAGGTGAGGATGCGGGCGCCGGGCTTGAGGGGCAGGGCGTAGAAGGCGTGCTGCCAAGCTACGGTGGCGTTCTCCATCAGCGCGATCTCCCGCCGGTCGGCGTTGAGATGGCGGGCGACGGAGTCGTAGACGGCGTTCAGGGGCTCGGCGCGGGCGGCGTGGGCCTCGTAGCCGCCGATCTCGGCCTCGAGCCGGGTGTGATCGATCACGGCGTCGATGACCGGCTGGGGCATGAGGGCGGAGCCGCAGGCCAGCAGGTGGACGCCATGGGCGACGCCGGGGGTTTCGGCGCGGATGCGGTCGATGTCGAGGGCGGTCATCGGAAGGGTCCTTCGGAGGGGGCGCGGCGCGGGCCAGGGGCTCCCGGACGCGGAACGCGGCCGCGAGCCGAGGGGGCTCGACGCCCCCGACGGCGAGGCCCCGCGGTACGGAGACGGGGGCGCGGCTCAGCCGGTCAGCTGCACTTGGAAAACCCGCAGGAGAGGCAGGTCATGCAGCCTTCCTGCATCTGCATGGCGAGGTCGCCGCAGGCGGGACAGGCGGCGCCGGGGCTTTCGCCCACCGCCACGGCGCGGACCGCCGGGTCCTGCTTGAGGCCCAGCCCCTCGCCGTCCAGAAAGCCGATGTCGATCATGTGCCGCTCGATGACGCCTCCGATCGCGGCGAGGATTGAGGGGACGTAGCGGCCCTCCATCCAGGCGCCGCCGCGGGGGTCGAAGACGGCCTTGAGCTCCTCGACGACGAAGCTGACGTCGCCGCCGCGGCGGAAGACGGCGGAGATCATGCGGGTCAGGGCCACGGTCCAGGCGTAGTGCTCCATGTTCTTGGAGTTGATGAAGATCTCGAACGGGCGGCGGCGGCCGGCGACAGAGACGTCGTTGAGGGTGATGTAGAGGGCGTGGGCGCTCTCGGGCCATTTTACTTTGTAGGTTTGTCCGTCGAGGGCCTCGGGGCGGTCGAGGGGGTCGGCGATGTAGACCACGTCGCCGTCGGTTGACGGGGCCGCGGCGAGGGCGAGGTCCTTGGCGGGCGGCGCCTCGGCCTTGGGTTCCTCGGAGACGCTGAGCACCGAGCCCGTGACGGCGTTGGGGCGGTAGGTGGTGCAGCCTTTGCAGCCGGTGGCGTAGGCTTCTTCGTAAACGTCCTTGAAGGCCTCGAAGGAGATGTCCTCGGGGACGTTGATGGTCTTGGAGATGCTGGAGTCGACCCATTTCTGGGCGGCGGCCTGCATGCGGACGTGGTCGAGGGGCGCGAGGGTCTGGGCGTCCACGAAGTGGTCGGGGAGGGGGGCGTCGCCATGGAGGCGGCGCCATTCGGCGACGGCGTAGTCGACGACTTCTTCCTCGGTGCGGGCCCCGTCGGGCTGCAGGACCTTGCGGGTGTAGGAGAAGGCGAAGACCGGCTCGATGCCCGAAGACACGTTGCCGGCGAGGAGGGAGATGGTGCCGGTGGGGGCGATGGAGGTCAGGAGCGCGTTGCGGAGGCCGTGGGCGGCGATGGCGGCGCGGACGTCCTCGTCCATGGCCTGGAGGGTGGGGGAGGCCAGGAAGGGCTCGGCGTCGAAGAGGGGGAAGGGGCCCTTTTCGCGGGCGAGGCCGGCGGAGGCGAGATAGGCGGCGCGGGCGACGGCGCGGAGCCAGGTTTCCGTCTGCGCGGCGGCTTCGGGGGAGCCGTAGCGCAGGCCGGTCATCAGGAGCGCGTCGGCGAGGCCGGTGACGCCGAGGCCGATGCGGCGCTTGGCCTGCGCCTCCCGCCGCTGAGCCTCCAATGGAAAACGGGAGGCGTCGACCACGTTGTCCATCATGCGCACGGAGGTGGCGACGAGGTCGGCCAGTTCCGCATCGTCGATTCGGGCGGTTTCGGCGAAGGGATCCTGCACCAGGCGGGCGAGGTTGATCGAGCCCAGGAGGCAGGCGCCGTAGGGGGGCAGCGGCTGCTCGCCGCAGGGATTGGTGGCGGAGATGTCTTCCACGTATCCGAGATTGTTGGCCCGGTTGATCCGGTCGATGAAGATCACCCCGGGCTCGGCGTAGTCGTAGGTGGCGCGCATGATCCGGTCCCAGAGGGCGCGGGCCTGGACGGTGCGGTGGATTTTTCCGGCGAAGGTCAGGTCCCAGGCGGCGTCGGCCTTCACCGCTTCCATGAAGGGGTCGGTGACCAGCACCGAAAGATTGAACATGCGCAGGCGGGCGGGGTCGCGCTTGGCGTCGATGAAGGCCTCGATGTCCGGATGGTCGCAGCGCAGGGTCGCCATCATGGCGCCTCGGCGGGAGCCGGCGGACATGATCGTGCGGCAC
>JBCCPD010000516.1:0-2709 GCA_039025075.1 Pseudomonadota bacterium
ATCACGCGGGTCGCCGGCGACCTCGGCGCCGTGCAGCGCGTCATTCTCGAAAGGGGCCGCGCATGACCCTCCGCACCCATACCCTCTCCAACGGCCTGCGCATCGCGACCGAGGACATGCCCGGCCTCGGCAGCGCCGCCATCGGCGTCTGGATCGGCGCCGGCGGCCGTCACGAAGGCGACGACGAGACCGGCGTCGCCCATTTTCTCGAGCACATGGCCTTCAAAGGCACCGCCGGCCGCAGCGCCCGCCAGATCGCCGAGACCATCGAGGACGTGGGCGGCTACCTCAACGCCTACACCTCGCGGGAGATGACCTCCTACTACATGCGCGTCCTGGGCGAGGACGCGCCCCTCGCTCTCGACCTGCTGGCCGACATCCTCCTCGCCTCCCGCTACGCCGAGGAGGACGTGGCGACCGAGCGAAGCGTCATCCTGCAGGAGATCGGACAGGCGCTCGACACGCCCGACGACATCATCTTCGACTGGCTGCAGGAGGCCGCCTATCCCGGCCAGCCCTTCGGCCGCTCCATCCTCGGCCCGGCCGAGCGGGTCGGCGCCATGACCCCCGACGATCTGCGCCGCTTCGTGGCCGCCCATTACGCGCCCGAGCGCATGGTCCTCGCCGCCGCCGGCGCCGTGGATCACGAGGCGATCTGCCGCCAGGCCGAGGACCTCTTCGGCCATCTCCCCCGCCGCCCGGCGCCCCCCCAGCGCCCCGCCGCCTTCGCCGGGGGCGAGATCCGCCGCGACAAGCCGCTCGAACAAGCCCATTTCGCCCTGGCGCTCGAAGCGCCCGGCTGGCACGGGGACGACATCTACGCCGCCCAGGTCTTCGCCACGCTTCTGGGCGGCGGCATGTCCTCCCGCCTGTTTCAAGAAGCGCGGGAGATCCGCGGCCTCTGCTATTCGATCTTCGCCCATGCCGGCGCCCATGAGGACACCGGCCTGATGACCATCTACGCCGGCACCGGCGAGGGCGAGATCAAGGGCCTGGCCGAGCTCGTCGCCGACGAGATCGCCCGCGCCGCCGCCGGCGCCGACGAGGCCGAGACCGCCCGCGCCCGCGCCCAGCTCAAGGCCGGCCTGATGATGGGCATCGAGACGCCCATGGGCCGCTGCGAGCGCATGGCCCGCTCGCTCCTGATGTGGAACCGCGTGCGCGACCCGGCGGACACCGCCGCCAAGTTCGAGGCCGTCGACGTCGCCGCCGCCCGCGCCGCCGGCGCCCGCATGGCCCGCAGCGGCCGCCTGGCGCTCGCCCTCTACGGCCCCGTCGCCTCGGCCCCGGACGCCGACGCGCTGCGCGCGCGCCTGGCGGCCTGAGGGGGCCGAGCCCCGTGTTTCTGCGCCGGCGGCCCCAGCTGCGGTTGGAGACGCCGCGCATCCTGCTCCGCCCGCCGCAGCTGGGCGACCAGGCCGACTGGATCCGCCAGCGCCGCGAGAGCGCCGACTTCCTCAAGACGTGGGAGCCCACCTGGGCCCGCGATCACCTGACCAAGACCGCTTTCCGCAACCGCGTCGACTGGTCCCGCCGCATGATCGAGGACGGCCGCGGCGCGCCCTTCTTCCTTTTGTCTCGCGGCGGCGAGGCCCCCGAAGGAACCCTTCTGGGCGCCCTCACCCTCGACAACGTGCGCCGCGGCCCGGCCCAGTCCGGCTCCATCGGCTATTGGATCGGCGCCGCCCACGCCCGCCGCGGCTACATGACCGAGGCCCTCGAGGCCGTCCGCGACCACGCCTTCGGCGCCATGGGATTGTCTCGACTGGAGGCCGCCTGCCTCCCCGAAAACAAGCCCTCCCGCGCTTTGCTGGAGCGCTGCGGCTTCAAATACGAGGGCGTCGCCCAGTCCTACCTCCAGATCAACGGCCGCTGGCGCACCCATGTCCTGTATGCGGCCCTTCGCGCCGACCGCCGAGGCCGCGCCGGAGACGACGCCGCCTGAGGCTTTCGCCGGGGGACCTCGGCTCGGGGGCATCGAGCCCCCTCGCCTCGCGCGCTTCGCGCGGGCGCCTGGAATGGCAAGCGCTGGTCTGGCTTTGAAGAAGACCGCTTTTGCTGGGGAAGGCCCGCAAGGGGCCTTGTCCGAGCATCCGCCGAGTCGCCCTCCGGCGTTCACCGCCAAGCCTGGCGGGGCCTCAAGACCGAGCCGCGCAGGGCGCGGTCGCTCCGCTCCGCTGCGCGATCCTTGACCCGCGGGACGACTCGGCTCGCGCTTGCGATCGAGGTCATCTCGCCACCGGGTCGAACCGCGGCGAGACCTCCTTCGGCTCGAAGCGCGAGCCACCTCGGGGTCTCGCGAACGAGGTCGGTTCGGCGCCCTGCAAAAGGCGCCGGCTCCTCCGTCATTGCGGCGGGCGATCGAGTGAAGCTGGGCCGCCAAAGGCAGGCGGCAGCGCCCGGCGACCACGGCGACCTCCGCCCGCTCCCCCGCGCGACCCGGGCTCAAACCCGATCGGCAATGCTTGCGCCGGTCTCGAGACGCCTGTCGATCAGATCTCCGCTCGAACCCGGGCCGATGCCGCCGAGGTCCCACGACCGCATCCCTGGTCGTGTTTGAGCTCACCTCCGGCCTTACGGCCTCGTCGGCGCCGAGCCGGTCGGTCGTCCTGCGCGGCGGCAAGGCCGCCGGCGCGACCATCGCCGCCCGGCGCGAGGGTGTTCCGCGCCAGGGAGCGGGACCGCCGGACGGCCTGGTCCTCGGTCCGC
>JBCCPD010000517.1:0-2702 GCA_039025075.1 Pseudomonadota bacterium
AGCCCGTTGGTCAGCCGCGCCACGACGCCCGAGGCGAAGACCAGCGAGGCGACCGAAAAGTCAGGCGCCGGGGTCAGGCGGCGACCGGGAACCTTCTGGGGGACGAGGGTCTCCGAAAAGGCCGTCATTCGCTCCACCGGGCCGAAGAAGGCGCAGAGCCAACTGAGCACGTAGCCCGCGTGCTCCACCGTGCAGCCGGTCTCGAACTCGTTGATCGCGGGCCAGGCGGTGCCGGCCTCGTTGATCCATTTCGCCGTGGGGGCCCGGTGCACCATGCCGTCGTCCATTTCGGCGTAGACGAGGCGCACGGGGCCTGCGCGCTCCTTGCGCAGGGCGCGCCAGAGGGTCTGAGCGGCCGGGTTCATCAGCGTGCAGGGCGCGCCTGAGAGCATCAGGCCCTTGCGCTCGGCCAGCGCGACCAGCGCCTCGCCCTCGTCCACGCGCATGGCGAGGGGTTTTTCGGTGTAGACGTGCTTGCCGGCCTCGAGCAGGGCCTGGGTGGTCTCGTAGTGGGCTTCGGGCGTGGTGAGGTTGAGGACGAGCTCCACCTCCGGATCGCCCAGCAGGGCGTCGAGGTCGGGATAGGCGCGGGCGCCGGTGAGACGGGCCATGTTTTCGGTGCGCGAGGCCTCGCGGTCATGCACGCCGATCAGCTGCAGCTCGGGATGCATGGGCAGGGTCAGGCGGTACATGTTGGCGACGTAGCCGCAGCCGAGCATCGCGATGCGCATCAGACGCCTTTCCGTTCGGCCCGGGCCGCCCCGACGTCCTTGTACTCGATGATCCGCGCCGCGCGACCCTCTCGCTTCGCCGCGCGGTAGGCGAGAACGCCTAGGATTTGCGGAAACTTGGCGAGCATCGTCAGGGCGCCGTAGAGGCGCGCGTGCTTGGGCGGATCGTCATGGGCGGCTTCGCGGTAGCGGGCGATGCGCCAGGCCATGGCGGGGTAGGCGGCGAGGCCCAGCACGGCGAGGAGGGCGGGGATTGGCCAGAGCGCCGAGCCGGCGGCGCCGAGGCCGAGCGCGGCGAGGGCGGCCGCCAGAACGGCCGCGGGCGCCGCGGCGCCCCAGATCCGGATGCTGCGGGCTTGGCGGACATTGTAACGCTCCGGCCCGTCGCCGTAGCGGTCCGTGCCTTCGGCAAAGGCCCAGCCGCTGCGCTGCGCGCGCTTCGCCCATTGGCCCCAGCGGGTCATGGCGGCGTCGTGCAGGGTCATGTCGCGGTCCAGCCGCTCGATGATCCAGCCGGCGCGGGCGAGGCGGAGGCAGAGCTCGGGTTCCTCGCCGCAGATCAGGTTCGGGTCGAAGCCGCCGACGGCCTTGAGGGCCGCGATGCGGTACATGGCGTCGCCGCCGACGGCGCGGGCGGGGCCGACGGGTGTGTTCCACTCCATGTCGCAGAGGCGGTTGAAGATGGAGGCGTCGGGGAAGCGTTCGCGGCGTCGGCCGGCGACGGCTGCGAGGCTGGGGTCGGCTATGAGCGCGGCGCGGGCGGTGTGGAGCCAGCCGGGGAGGACCTCGCAGTCGCCGTCGACGAACTGGACGAAGCGGAGATCGGGATGGGCGCTGAGCAGCGCCTCGAGGCCGGCATTGCGGGCGCGTGCGGCGGTGAAGCCTTTCGAGGTGTCGAGGGCCACGATTTGGGAGCCGCGGGCTGCGGCGGCCTCCGGGCTGCCGTCGTCGGAGCCGGAGTCGACGTAGACGATGGGGGTTTGGGCGTCGGCGAGGGAGTCGAGACAGCGGATCAGGCGTGCGCCCTCGTTGCGGCCGATGGCGACAATGCCGAAGTCAGGCGCCGGCGTCATGCTTCAGCGCAGGCTAGGCCGCAGGTAGGGAGAGGCGATGTAGGTCGAAGAGCCCTTACGCCGCCTCTTGCAGCCGCTCCGCCTCCGCCATGGGCCGCCGGCCGGCACCGCCCGGCGGGAAGCCCTCGCCGCGGCGCATGAGCGCGTCGAGCGCCAGCCCCGGAAGCAGCATCGCGCAGCGGGCATAGCGCTTCGCAAGCCGGCGCGGGTCCGACGCCGCGCGCCAGAGCCATTCCATCGCCCGCTGGCGGAACCAGCGGGGGGCGCGCTTTTGGGCGCCGGAGATGAAGTCGATGCCGGCGCCGATCGACAAGAAGCCGACGTTCGGCAGGCTGCGCTGCGCGCGGGCGGCGAAGATTTCCTGCTTGGGGGCGCCGAGGGCCAGGAAGACCAGCTGGGCCTGGCTCTCGCGCAGCTCCGCCAGGGCCTCGTCGGCGGCGGGGCCGTAGGGGTCGAAGCCCATCGGGGGCGCGATCTTCGCCACGATCTTCAGGCCCGGAAGGCGGGCCGAGAGGCGCTCGGCCGCGCGGTCCAGGGAGGCCTGCGTGCCGCCCAGCAGCGCCACCGTGGCGCCGCGACGCGCCGCGGCCTCGGCCATCGGCTCCACCAGCTCGCAGCCGGGGATCAGCTCCACCGGCGCGCCGGCGAGGCGCGACACCCACACGATCGGGTTGCCGTCCGCCACCACATGGGTCTGCGCCGCATAGGCGCGGCGGAAGCGCTCGGACTTCCGCAGCTTTTCCACATGGTCGAGGTTGATCGTCGCCACGGTGAAGCCTCGGCCCGTCGCCAGGCGCGCTTCGAGATCCTGAAGAAGCGGCGCGCGGCCCGTCGCGTCGATCCCGATGCGCCAGCCCTGCCCCGCGGAGACGGAGAATGCCGTCATGAACCCAACCCC
>JBCCPD010000518.1:0-2671 GCA_039025075.1 Pseudomonadota bacterium
GATCAGCAGGATCGTTTTTCCTTGGGCTTTCAGCTGAGCCAAAATCCGGAACAGCTGATCCGCCTCCTCCGGCGTCAGCACCCCGGTCGGCTCGTCGAGAATGAGAATCTCCGCCCCCCGATAGAGCGCCTTCAAAATCTCAACCCGCTGCTGCTGACCGACCGGCAGGTCCCCGACCACCGCGTCCGGGTCCACCCGCAGGTCGTATTCCCGCTCCAGCCGCTCCAGCTCCTCCCGCGCCGCGGCCCGCCCCTCGCGCAGCAGAGCGCCGCCCTCGGCCCCCAGCATCACGTTCTCCAGCACCGTGAAGGGCTCCACGAGCATGAAGTGCTGGTGGACCATGCCGATCCCGAGATCGATGGCGGCCTGGCTGTCGGGGATGCTCACGGGCCGTCCGCCGACCCGGATCTCTCCCCCGTCGGCCTGGTAGAAGCCGTAGAGGATGCTCATCAGCGTCGACTTGCCGGCCCCGTTCTCCCCGATGATGCCGTGGATCGCGCCGGCCTCCACGGTCAGGTGAATGTCCTTGTTGGCATGCACGGGGCCGAAACGTTTTTCGACCCCGACCAGCTCGATCGCGTTCATTCGTCAGGCTTTCCCACCGCGGCCACCAGCTCGACCGTATTGCCCTCGGGGTCCTGGGTGAAGACCCCGCGCCAGCCGATCCAAGCGAAGTCCTCGATCCGATGGGGCCGCCCGATCCGCTCGTACCAAGCGACCGCGGCGTCCTGAGCCTCCGCCGTCAGGGTGAGCGCCAGGTGATGCAGAGAGGACCGCGCTCCCGTCTCCAGCTCGGCCCCGGGCGCGCCTTGCCCCCGAGGCCCGCTTGCGTCGAACAGCGCCAGCACCGCCGTATGCCCCGCGAAGCCCTCGGCGATCCGGAAGAACACGATGCCGCCATCGCGTCGCGACAGCCGCTCCAGCCCGATCACGTCGGCATAGAACGCCTCCATCGCGTCGAGGTCCCGGCAGCGGATCGCGACCTCGCCCAGCCCGCCGACGCGGAAGCCGCCGTCGAAGGAGCCCGGCCTCACTGCACCGGGCACGGCCCCTCCATGGAGCTGTCGTGGACCGCGATCTCGCCGGAGGCGATGCGGGCCATCACCGCGTTCGCCTCCGCCTCCACCTCCGCGTCGATCAGGTCGCGGTTGTGCTGGTCGAGCGCCCAGCCGATGCCGCCCTCGGCCACGCCGAGCGATGCTATGCCCGGCTCGAACCCCTCTTCGCCGGCCTTGAAGGCCTCGTAGACGGCGACGTCCACCCGCTTGAGCATGGTGGTCAGCACCTTGCCCGGATGGATCCAGTTCTGGTTCGAATCCGTGCCGATCCCCAAGGCGCCCGCGTCCGCCGCCGCCTGGAGCACGCCCAGACCCGTGCCGCCGGCCGCCTGCATGACGATGTCGGCGCCCGCCTCGATCTGGCTCTTGGCGATCTCCCCGCCGCGCACCGGGTCGGACCAGGCCGCCGGCGTGTCGCCGGTCATGCCCACCATGACCTGCATGCCCGGGTCCACCGCCTTGGCGCCTTGCAGGTAGCCGCAGGCGAACTTGCGGATCAGCGGGATGTCCATGCCGCCGACGAAGCCCAGCGTGCCGGTCTCGGACGTCAGCGCCGCGATCACGCCCACGACGTAGCCGCCCTCATGCTCCCGATAGACCACCGAGCGGACGTTGGGCGCGTCCACCACCATGTCCACCAGCACGAACTCGGCGTCCGGGAATTCCGGCGCCACCTTGGCGAGGGCGTTGGCATGGGTGAAACCGATGGCGACGATGGGCGAGTTGCCGCGGCGCGCGAAGTTGCGCAGCGCCTGTTCGGACTGGGCGGGGCTGTCGATCTCGAACTCGGCGAAGGTCCCGCCGGTCTCCTCCGCCCATTGCTTGGCGCCGTTCCAGGCGCCCTCGTTGAAGGATTTGTCGAACTTGCCGCCGGTCGAATAGACGATGGCCGGCTCGGCGGCGAGGACGGGGCTCGGCCCCAGGATGCAGGCCGCGAGCGCTGCGGCGGGCGCGAGAAAGGCGAAGCGCATGAAGATCTCTCCTGTCGGGGGCGGCGCCGGGGTCTGCCGCCCGGTCTGCCGTCTTCGCCTCCGACGCTAAGCCAGCCTCGGCCAGCGCCCAAGCGCTTTCGCGCCGCCGCCCGCCGCGCGGACCGGCCCGGAGGGTTGCGCGCCGGCCGGCGAAGCCTCACCCTTCGCGCGATGCAGCGCAGGGAGCCTCGCCATGTCCGCCCCCACCATCGAGTACTTCTACTCAGCTCACTCCGCCTTCGCCTGGCTCGGCCATGAACGCCTCAGGCGGATCGCGGCGGAAAAAGGCCGGCGCATCGTCCACAAGCCCGTGCCGCTCGATCCGCTGCTGGAGGCCGCCGGCTCCATCGGCTTCCGCGCCAGGCCGCAAGGGCATCTCACCTACTTCTTCGGGCGAGAGATCACCCGCTGGGCGGAGGAGCGGGGCAAGACCTGGCTCGGCCGCATCCCCACGCATCACCGCACCTCCTACGCCTTCGCAAACGCCATGCTGATCGCCGCGCAGGAGGCCGGCGCCGACGTGGACGCGCTGTCAGGCGCCTTCCTCAGCACCCACTGGGAGAAGGACGCCGATCTCTCGGACCGCGCCCAGTTGTCCGAGATCGCCAAGGGCGTCGGCGTCGACCCGGCCCCTCTGCTGCA
>JBCCPD010000519.1:0-2661 GCA_039025075.1 Pseudomonadota bacterium
AGGGCCGTCGGCTCCGCTCTTGCTGGCGCTCGACCGCGGCTACTTCGAAGCGGAAGGCCTGGACGTGACCATGGACACCGGCCAGGGCAGCCGCGAGGCAATCCCCCGCGTGGCGTCCGGCACCTACCAGATCGGCGCCGCAGACATCAATTCGCTGATCAAGTTCCGCGATCAGAACCCCGACCTGCCGGTGACGGCGGTCTACATGATCTACAACACCCCGCCCTTCGCCATCGTGGGGCGCAAGAGCTTGGGCGTCTCCTCCCCCAAGGACCTGGAGGGCAAGACGCTGGGCGCCCCCGCGCCCGACGGCGCCTACGCCCAGTGGGCCGCCTTCACCAAGGCCAACGGCATAGACGCCTCGAAGGTGACCATAGAGAACGTCGGATTTCCGGTGCGCGAGCCGATGCTGGCTCAGGGTCAGGTCGACGCCATCACCGGCTTCAGCTTTTCGAGCTTCATCAACCTCAAGGCCAACGGCGTGCCGGAGGACGATATCTCCGTCATCCTGATGGCCGAGAACGGGCTCGACCTCTACGGCAACGTCATCATCGTCAACCCGGCCTTCGCCGAGGAGAACCCAGAGGCGGTGGCCGGCTTCGTCCGCGCCCTCGTCAAGGGCACCCAGGAAGCTGTGGCGGACCCCGAAGCGGCGGTGAAATACGTGCTCGCGGCCAACGACGTGGCCCGCGAGGCGGTGGAGCTGGAGCGTCTGAAGATGGCCATCGCCGACAACATCGTCACCGACGAGGTCCGCGCCAACGGCTTCGGCGCGGTGAACATGGCGCGGCTGGCCAAGTCCATCACCCAGATCGCCGACACCTACGAGTTCCAGAACCCGGCGCCGGCGCCGGAGGCGATCTTCGACGGCTCCTACCTGCCCCCGGCGGCGGAGCGGGCGGTCCCCTGACCGGCCGCCTCCCGTGGCCTTCGTCGAGATCGAGGACGTCTCCCTGCGCTATGCGCCCCAAGGGCGAGGGCAGGGGGAGTCCGAGGGGACGCTCGCCGTCGAGGGACTGAGCCTTTCGGTCGAGAAGGGCGAGTTCGTCGCCGTCGTCGGCCCCTCGGGCTGCGGCAAGTCCACCCTGATGAAGCTGGCGACGGGACTGAATTTCCCGTCCGCCGGCCGCATCTCCGTCGCCGGAGAGGGGGTGCGCGGTCCGGTCTCCGTCGCCGGGATGGCTTTCCAGAACCCGGTCATGCTGCCCTGGCGGCTGACCCGCGACAACGTTCTGCTGCCGCTCGAGGTGGTGCAGCCGCACCGCGGGCGCATGCGCGCGGAAAAGGCCGCCTACGGGGACAAGGCGGATGCGCTGCTCGCCTCCGTCGGGCTGGAGGGGGCCGGCGACAAGTATCCCTGGCAGCTTTCCGGCGGCATGCAGCAGCGCGCCTCCCTCTGCCGCGCTCTGATCCACGAGCCCGAGCTGGTGATGCTCGACGAGCCCTTCGGCGCCCTCGACGCCTTCACGCGCGAGGAGCTGTGGTGCGTGATGCGCGACCTGCACGCCGCCCAAGGCTTCACCACCATCCTCGTCACCCACGACCTGCGCGAGGCGGTCTTCCTCGCCGACCGCATCTTCGTGATGAGCGCCCGCCCCGGCCGCATCATAAAGGTCCGCGACGTGCCGCTCGACCGCCCGCGAGAGCTCGAGATCACCTACGAACGCGCCTTCACCGACATCGTGCACGAGCTGCGCGGCCTGATCGCGAAGGCCCGCGCATGACCGAAACCGGCGCCCCCCCGCCCCCGGCCGCTTCGGGCGAGCTCTGGGTCCGCCTCGCCCCCTGGGTCGTGACCATCGGCCTCTTCGTGATCTGGGAGCTGGCCGTGCGCGGCCTCGGCACGCCGCGCTACATCCTGCCGGCCCCCACCGTCATCGCCTATGCGGCGTGGGAATTCTGGCCAGGGCTGCTGGCGAATTCCTTGCAGACGTTGTGGACGACGCTGGCGGGCTTCGGTCTGGCCATCGTCTTCGGCCTGGCGTTGGGGCTGTTCATCGGTTGGGACAAGAGGATCTATGCGGGGCTCTACCCGCTGATGATCGGCTTCAACTCGATCCCGAAGGTGGCGGTGGTGCCGATCCTGGTGCTGTGGTTCGGCACCGGCTGGGTCCCGGCGGTGCTGACGGCGTTCCTGATCAGCTTCTTCCCCATCGTTGTGAACGTCGCCACCGGCCTCGCCACCATCGAGCCGGAGATGGAGGACGTGCTGAGGGCGCTGGGCGCCAAGAAGCTGGACATCATGACAAAGGTGGGGATCCCGCGGTCGATGCCTTACTTCTTCGGGTCGCTGAAGGTGGCGATCACGCTTGCGTTCATCGGCTCGGTCCTGTCGGAGACGGTGGCGGCGAACGCCGGCGTCGGGCACATGATGCTGACGGCGCAGGCGAATTTCGAAGTGCCGCTGGTCTTCGCCTGCCTCATCGCCCTCGCCATCGAGGGGATCGGGATGTACGCGGTGATGGCGTGGGTGGAGAAGCGCACCACCGGCTGGGCGCATCGCTCCGGCTTCAACCGATAGCGACGGGGGTGAACCCCGCCCTCCGCAGCGGCGTCAACGACGCTGACGTAAACCATGTCGCGAGCCGGGTCGTCCGCCGCGTCAAGGCTCGCGCAGCGCAGCGGAGCGACCGGCCTTCTTTAGGCCGGCTCGGCCTTGAG
>JBCCPD010000520.1:0-2658 GCA_039025075.1 Pseudomonadota bacterium
GACGACATCGTCCGCTACGAGGACGTCTACGCCCGGACCTGAAGCACCGTCCGCGCCCGGACCTGAAGCACCGTCCGCGCCCGGACCTGAAGCACCGTCCGCGCCCGGACCTGAAGCACCGTCCGTCCTTTCGGAGCCCCTGCCATGCCCTTCCCGCGCGCCGCCCTGACCTTCGCCGCGCTCGTCGCCGCCCTCGCGCCGCGCCCCGCCGCGGCCACCCCGGGCCTGACCGCGGCGACGCGCTTGCACGGCTCCTGCGCCGCCTACGCCGCCTTCCGCGAATCCGACTTCCCCGAAGCCGTCGCCCTCGCCGCCGGCGGACCCGCGCCCCAGGGCGAGGACGCCCGCCGCAACGCCGCCGCAGGGCTCCGCTGGGCCAATCGCCGCGCTTTCGCCGAAAGCCGCGCCGCCCAGGCCGTCGCCTCGGAACAGGTCCAGGGCCGCGAAGGCGCGCCCGAAAGCCTCGAGGCCCTCCTCGCCTGGTGGTCCACCTTCGTCGGCGACATCCCCGTCGCCCAGCGCGAGGCCTGGGCCACGGTCACCTGCCCGGTGATCTACGAGGCCGCCGACGCCCAATGCGCCGAGACGGCCTGCGACGCGCTGCCCGACTGACCCCGCGCCCTTTCCGGAGGGTCTCGCCTCCGGGGGCATCGAGCCCCCATCGGCTCGCGCGCTGTCGCGCGGGGCGCCCGGAGCGGCTGGCGTTTCGAAGGCTTTGAGGAAGAGCGCTTTTGCTGGGGAAGAGCCGCAGGGGCTCTTGCTCGAGCGTGCGCCGAGTCGCCCGCCGCCTCAAGGCCGAGCCGCGCAAGCGCGGTCGCTTCGCTGCGCTGCGCGAGCCTTGACCCGGCGGACGACTCGGCTTCGCCGGCGGGCGGGGCGCGGGCGTCACGCGCGATGGACGGCCGCCGCGGCGCGCCGCCAGCTCGGGGGAGTGCGGGCGGGGCCGAAAGCCGAACCGTCAGGGGAGGCTCGAGGGCCCGAACGCCTCCACCTGCGACCCCGCCTCACGCATAATCGCCTTGCCTCCGCTCGGTCCTGCTGCAAAACTATAAGGCAACCGTATTGACCTAAACCGCGGAGGCAGGTCGCCATGGCCCCCCTAGACGCCGAAGTCGCCCTCACCGACAAGTACCGCGTCTCCCGCGGCGCCGCGCTCATGAACGGCATGCAGGCGCTCGTCCGCATGGTCATGGAACAGGCCGACGCCGACGAAGAGGCCGGGCTCAACACCGGCGGCTACATCTCCGGCTATCGCGGCTCGCCCATCGGCGCCTTCGATCAGGAGCTCTTCCGGGTCCGAAAGGAGCTCGAGCCGCGCAACGTGGTCTTCAACCCCGGCCTCAACGAAGACCTCGCCGCCACCGCCGTCGGCGGCGCCCAGCATCTGCTCGACGTGGACGACCCCTCCGTCGAAGGCGTCTTCTCGGTCTGGTACGGCAAAGGCCCCGGCGTCGACCGATCCCTCGACGCCATGCGCCACGTCTCCCTCGCCGGCGCCCATGAAAAGGGCGGCGTGCTGTTCCTTCTCGGCGACGACCCGATGTGCAAGTCGTCCACCACCGCGCACCAGTCCGAGCAGGCGATGATCCACTGCTCGACGCCCGTGTTCTTCCCGGCCTCGGTGCACGAATACATCCCCCTCGGCCTGCACGCCTTCGCCATGTCCCGCTTCTCCGGCGCGCCGGTCTCCATGAAGATCGTCACCGACACCGCCGACAGCGCCGCGACGGTTCTGCTGGACCGCCTGCGCCCCGACATCACGCTCCCCGAAAAGCCCGACTTCGACGTGCCGCTCAACTGGCAGCCCGGCATCATCGACTACGTATTGCAGGAGCGGCGCCTGCTGGTCCGGCTCGAGGCCTGCAAGGCCTACGCCCGCGCCAACCGCCTCAACCGCACCGTCTTCCACGCCACGGACGAAAAGCGCCTCGGCATCGTCGCCGTCGGCCGCGGCTACGCCGACGTGCGCCAGGCTCTGCGCCTGCTGAACCTCACCGACGAGCAGGCCGCCGCCAAGGGCATCGGCCTCTACCGCATGCAGATGGTCTGGCCGGTCGAGGAGAAGACGCTGCTCGAATTCGCCCGCGACTACGACGAGCTTCTGATCATCGAGGAGAAGCGCCCCATCGTCGAAGACGCCGCCGCCCGCATCCTGGTCAACGTCGAAGGCGCCCGCCCGATCCTCAGCGGCAAGACCGACCCCTCCGGCGCCCCCCTCGTCAACGCCCATGGGGAGCTGACGCCCGAGCACTGCGCCGACGTCATCGCCCGACGCGCCGCCGCCAAAGGCATCGACGGGGTCCTGGCCCCGCCCCCGGTCCTTCCGCTGGGCAACGCGCCGGGCTCGGCGCGCTCGCCGTGGTTCTGCGCCGGCTGCCCGCACAACCGCTCCACCAAGCTGCCCGACGGCTCGACGGCCGGCGCCGGCATCGGCTGCCACGCCATGGCGCTCTACATGGACCCCAACACCCAGTACTTCGCTCAGATGGGCGCCGAGGGGATGCATTGGGTCGGCCGCTCCCATTTCGCCGGCCGCAAGCACATGTTCCAGAACCTCGGCGACGGGACCTTCACCCATTCGGGCCTCCTGGCCATCAAGGCCGCCGTCGCCGCCGGCACGAACATCACCTACAAGGTGCTCTACAACGACGCCGTCGC
>JBCCPD010000521.1:0-2647 GCA_039025075.1 Pseudomonadota bacterium
CGGGCGCGCCGCCCGCCCGCCCTCCCCGGACGCGCCCGCATCGGCGCTCAGGGGGAGGGCGGCCGGCGCCGCGGGGAGCGTTCCGGCTCATGGCGTCGACGGGGGTCGGCCGCGCTTCGCGGAGGGCGCGCGGGGTCGAGGAGGCTTCGGGGTCGACCGCTCGCGCCTGCCGTCGACTTCCTCGATGGTGCGCGACCGCGCGCCGGTCCGAGCGCGGAGGCGCTGCTCAGGGTCCTCGGCGGCGCCTCGGAAGAGCCGGGGCCGAGGCGCTTCGCACGGGGTCCGGGCGTTGCGCGTGGGCGCCGATGGCCGGCCGCGCGTCGTGACGATCCCGCGCGCGGCGGCGACGCCGGGACGGGGCCGGATCGCTGGGGGCGCGTTGGCGGGCGCGTCGGCCGTCGGCCTCCGCTCTGGTCTTCAGACCGCGAGGTCGATCCAGACCGGGACATGGTCCGACGGCTTTTCGCCGCCGCGGACGTGGGCGTCGACGCCGGCGAGCTCGAGCCGGTCGGCGGCCTGGGGGGTGAGCAGGAGGTGGTCGATGCGGATGCCGTCGTTCTTCTGCCAGGCGCCGGCCTGGTAGTCCCAAAACGTGTAGACCTCGGGCTCGGGGCGGTGCGCGCGCAGGGCGTCGGTCCAGCCGGCGTGGAGGAAACGGCGGAAGCTGGCCAGGGTCTCCGGCCGGAAGAGCGCGTCGTCGCGCCAGTCGTCGGGGCGGGCGGCGTCTTCGTCCTGGGGGATGGCGTTGTAGTCGCCGGCGAGGACGGCGGACTCTTCGAGCGCCATGAGCTCGGCGGCGCGGGCGTGCATGCGGTCCATCCAGGCGAGCTTGTAGTCGAATTTGGGGCCTGGGGCGGGGTTGCCGTTGGGCAGGTAGAGGCCGCAGACGCGGACGGCGGCGTGCTCGCCGGAGATCGTCGCCTCGATCCAGCGGGCCTGCTCGTCTCCGGGGTCGCCGGGAAGGCCTCGGGTCACGTCCTCGAGGGGGCGTTTGGAGAGGAGGGCGACGCCGTTGAAGCTTTTCTGGCCGTGGGTTTCGACGTTGTAGCCGAGGTCCTCGATCTCCATCCTCGGAAAATTGTCGTCGATGGATTTGATCTCCTGGAGGCAGACGATGTCGGGGTCGGCCTCCTTCAGCCAGGCGAGCAGCGCGGGCAGGCGGGCCTTGACGCCGTTGATGTTGAACGTCGCTATCTTCATGGGCGGGACCGTAGAGGGGCCGCGGGCAGGCGCCAAGGTGAGACCGCGCGGCGACGCGCGAGGGAGGGTTCATGGTCAAGCGCAGAGTGGCGGCGGAGTTCGGGATGGGAACGTCCCTGAGGCGGGAGGACGACACGGAGGCGGCGGCGCGCGCGATCCGCGACGCGCTATGGCGCAACGCGGTGACGGCGGCGGAGCTGTTCGGCTTCGACAAGGAGGACATGATCGTCGACGTGGAGATCGGCGCGCCTCGGCCGGAGCGGGTGGACGCGGCGGCGCTGGCGGAGGAGTTTCCCTATGGCCAGGTCTCGGTCGAGGTGAAGCGTGGGGGGCTGGCGGTGGAGAAGCCGTCGGGGGAGGGCGTGACGCTGATCGCCCATGCGGCGATCTTCGTGAGCTTTGAGATGGAGCCGGTCTGATGGCAGGCAAAAGACTTATTTTGGAGATGGGGCAGGGGATCTCCTTGCACGCGCAGGACGCGACCCAGGCGGCGGTGCGGGCGGTGGAGGACGCGCTGCGGCATTCGAGCCTGGCGCTGTTCGGAACCTGCGGGCTCAGCGCGAAGGACATGGCCGTGAAGGTGACCGTGGGCGTGCCGCGGCCCGAGGAGGTGGACGTCGCCGGCGTCGCCGCGGTCCTGCCGCATGGCGCGCCGGACGTCCGGGCCGTGGTCGGCGGGCTGGAGGCGGCCGAGCCCGGCGGCGGCGCCCACCTGATCGCCACGGCGGCGGTGGAGGCCTTCGTGGAGGATCAGGCGGGGAAGTGGCGCAAAGGGTGAGGGGGGTGTGCAAGCTTGCACATGCCCTCAAGTCATTGAAATTCATATCGCATGCATGAGTTTCTATATGTGCGCGACGCCCCTGCGCGCCTCAATGCACCGCGAAGTCCGAGAAGGCGTTGATGATCACCACCCCTGCGAGGATCAGCGCCAGGCCGGCGATGGCGGCGAGGTCCAGCCGCTGTCCGAAGACCGCGAGGCCCACCGTCGCCGTCACCACGATGCCGAGGCCCGAGGAGAGAGCGTAGACCACGCCCAGGGGCATGTGCTGCAGAGTCAGGGTCAGGAAGTACATCGACAGGCCGAAGCCTCCGGCCATGCCGAGCGCCGGCCAGAAGCGGCGGAACGGGTCGGCCGTGTTCAAGGCGGCGAAGCCCACCGCCTCGGCCAGGACGGAGGCGATGAGGAAGAGGTAGGCGATCGCGGGCGCGGGCATGGCGGTCCTTTCCAATGGGCGCGGTCGACGCGCGGGTCCAACGGGCGCGCTCGGTGCGCGGGTCTGACGGGCGCGCTCGGCGCGCGGGGCTTGGGGGGCCGTCGTTGCGGCCCGGTCGCCGGATCGCTAACCTGCTGAGGCGATGCGCAAAACGCCGTTGACGCCAACGACGGAGGAAACGTCGTGAACGACACGGTCCTGGCGGAGGCGGGAACGGAGCTGCGGGCGATGGC
>JBCCPD010000522.1:0-2645 GCA_039025075.1 Pseudomonadota bacterium
CTGGGCGGCGGCGGGGCCGGAGGGGGTCTGCGAGGTCGACGCGGACGCGGCCTGGCGCGCATCGGCGCTGGAGCCGGCGGAGGGCTGCACGGGCGAGAGGGTCGCCGGGGCCGGGGCGGAGAGCGCGCTGGCGGCGATGGTGTTGGGGGCCGACGCGCCGTCGCGCGGCGGGGGCGCGAAGCTGCGCTGGGAGGTCGACGCGGAGAGCGACGCGGTCTGCGCGGGGCCGCTCACGGCGGAGGGCGGCGGGGTCGGCGACTGCGGCTTGGGCGCGGGCGTCGCATTGCGCGGCGCGGACGCGTCCAGCGCCGACTTTTCCGCCGCGGCGGCGGCGTCGGACGGGTCTGTGGAGATCGCGGCGGCGTGCTGCGGGTCGGCGGGATCCGCCTTAGAAGCCTCCGAGGTGACGGGCGTTGACGACGCGGATCCAGGCGACGTGGTCATCGTCGGGGCGGGCGCGTCGCTGTCGGACGTGGACGACCGGAGGTCCTCGCTTTGCAATGCCGACGGGGCGGGCGCCGACCGGGACGTGTCCGCGGAGACGGAGGTGAGCGGAGTCTCGGGCTTAGAGGTCGGGCGTGCGGGCCCTGCGGCGGCGGAGAGCGACTGTGACGGCGCATCGAGCGGCGCGTCGGTCGATGCTGCCGTCGTCTCAAGAGGCGACGAGGCCGACCCCGAGGCTGCGCCCTGGGTCGACGGCGACGCTGAAGGAGACAAGCCAAGCGCGGCCTCGGCCGACGGGTCAAAGACCTCGGCGGCGTCGGCCGGCGGCGTCGGTGCGTCCGGCGCGGCGCTGAAGGGGGGCGGCGTCATGGCCGTGGGCGGCAGAGCGCGGGCGCTGATGGCGGTCGCCGGGATGGCGTCGGCCGAGCGCTCGGCCGCGCGGCGGCGCCGGGCGCGCAGGGCGGCCGCGGCGGAGGCGTAGACGCCCGGGGCGGCGGCGGACTCGGCCTGTTTTCCGCCCTCGTCGGCCGAGGGGGGCGGAGCGAAGACGTTGGAGACCGACGCCTCTGCGGGCTCGCGCGCTCCGATCGCGGGCGCGCGGCCGCTGTCCGTCTCGTCGGGTTTGTGATCGTCGCTCATGATGCCGATCCCGTCATTCGCCGCGTCCCGGCGCGCCGAGGCTTGGCTCGCCGCGCCTCTTCTCGCCGCGTGGCTCCCGGCCGCGGCCCGGTCCGACGCGCTCCTTTGCGGACGTGCCCCATCACTCGCCCGCCGGCTGCGAGACGACCTGGGGGTAGTTGCGCACATGCTCCCGCAGGACCTCGTCCTTGGGTCCGAAGGCTTTGCGCACGCCGTCCTCCATCATCAGGATCAGGTCGCATTGGGCGATGGCGGCGGGCCTGTGGGCCATGATGATGACCGCCCGGTCGCGGGACTTGAGGTCGGCGATGGCGCGGTTCAAGGCGTCCGAGCCCGACGCGTCGAGGTTCGAATTGGGCTCGTCCAGCACCACGACGGCCGGATCGCCGTAGAGGGCGCGGGCGAGGCCCACGCGTTGGCGCTGCCCGCCCGAGAGCTTGCCGCCGCCCGCCGCGATCTGGGTGTCGTAGCCGTCGGGCAGGCCCAGGATCAGCTCATGCGCGCCGGCGCGCTTGGCCGCCTCGACCACTTTGTCCGCGTCGGGCTTGAGCGACATGCGGGCGATGTTCTCGGCCACCGTGCCGTCGAACAGCGCGATTTCCTGCGGCAGGTAGCCCACATGGGAGCCCAGATCGGCGTCGGTGAATTGGTCGAGCGCTGCGCCGTCGAGGCGCACCACGCCCGAGGCGGGCCGCCAGATGCCGCAGACCGCCTTGGCCAGCGTCGACTTGCCTGAGGCGGACGGGCCGATGACGCCCAAGGCCTGCCCCGGCTCCATCCGGAAGGAGACCATGCGGATGGCGGCCGTCTGCTCCCCCGGCGCGACGACGGTGACCTGCTGCGCCTCGAGGATCGAGCGAGGGGCGGGAAGCTGCGTCTTCTCGGTCTCTTCCGGCGTCTTGTCCAACAGGTCCTTCAGCGAGGACCAGCCCTGGAAGGCGCGCTGCACCAGGGCCCATTGGCCGATGGCCTGCTCGATCGGCGCGAGCGCCCGGCCCATCAGGATGGAGCCAGCGATCATCACGCCGGGCGTGACCTCGCCTTGGATGGCGAGCCAGGCGCCGAGGCCGAGCATCATCGACTGCAGAAAGAAGCGGATGGTCTTCGAGGCGGTCGAGAAGATGCCGGTGCGGTCGGAGGCGGAGATGGTCTTTTCGAGGCTGACGCCCCGCATCTCATTCCAGCGGGCCAGCACGGCGGGGCGCATGCCCATGCCTTGCACGGTCTCCCCCTCGCGCCGCACGGCCTCGGTGAAGCCTTCGGACTGGGCCGAGGCGACGTTGGCGTCGAGCTGCAGCTCTTTCGAGAAGCGCTGATTGGCCCAGGTGAGGATGATCAGGATCAGCCCCCCGACCACCGCCAGGACGCCCAGCATCCAATGAAAGGTGAAGATCGCGAAGAGGAACAGGGGCGTCCACGGTGCGTCGAAGAAGGCGAAGGGCGCGGGGCCGGACAACAGGCGCTGGATCGATTCGAGGTCGCGGAGGCCCGTGGCGGGACGCGCCCGTTCCACCGGAGAGACCGAACGGCGAAGAATCGCCTCGAACACGCGGTTGTCGAGC
>JBCCPD010000523.1:0-2643 GCA_039025075.1 Pseudomonadota bacterium
ATCCATCGTCGATCAGCTCGAAGCGAAGTTCGAGGCGACCGAACGCGCCGCCGCCTGGCTGACCGAGAGGCTGACCGGCATCTCCGCCCGCTTGGAACGGGCGGAGGCCGGATCGGCGGCCAGCCTGGCGCGCAGCGCCTCCGCCTCGGCCTCCGCCCGTTCCAAGCGGGCGGAGATGCCGGTCAGCCTCTCGGTCAGCCAGGCGGCGGCGCGTTCGGTCGCCTCGAACTTCGCTTCGAGCTGATCGACGATGTATTGGTCGGCCACGGCGTTGGCGAGCAGCGCCGCGGTCGCCGCGTCGGCGCTGGTCATGCGCACGGCGATCACCCGGCTGAGGTCCTGCTGCCGCACGTCGAGCCTGCGGCGAAGCTCCGCCACGGCGCGGCGGTCGGCTTGGTCCGGGGCTGGCGCGGGGGCCGCCGCCGGGGTCCAGCCGAGCCAGGTCCGGGCCAGCTCCCGCGCCCGTTCCCGCAGTCCTGCGGAGAGCCTTGCGGGAAGCGCGGCGCCGGCGGTCCGGCCGGAGAACTCCTCGACCTCGGCCAGCCGCAGCTTGCGGGCCACCCGCGAGAGCAGCTGCTGGGACTGGATGAGGCGGATTTCGGATTGCACGGCCTGGGCGTCGAAGGGCGCGGCCGGCAGGACCTGGTCGAACTCGACCACGCGCGGGGCCCGCGCCTCCAGCAGGACTTCGGCCTGGGCGACGTAGCGGTCGGGCAGGCGCGAGAGCACCGCGCCGGCCAGGAGCAGCGCCGCCGCGCCGCAGGCGAGGATCAGGCCCTTGCGCCGCCAGAGCGCCGAAGCGAGCTCCGCCAAGGCGACGGGGGGCGGCGGTCCGGCCTCGACCGCGGCCTCGAAGACGTCGGGATCGGCGGCGGCGTTCATGCGCGGCGCGGGGCCTCCTCGGGGCGCCGCGGGCGGTTGCGGCGACGTTGATGGAAAAACGCCGCCAATTTGACCGGATGGGGTTAACGAAAGGTAACCGCTCCGCCGCCGGGGCGGCTCAGCCGTCCCATTCCTCGACCCGGTGCACGCCGATTGCGTAGGCGGCGGCGTTGCGGGCGTACCAGTCGGCGTTGCCGCGGTTGGGGGCGGAGCAGTCGCGGGTCTTCGCCAGCTTGGCCGGCGTGCCGGCGATGATGGAGCGCTCGGGGAAGACCGAGCCTTCGGTGACGATGGCGTGGCCCGCCACGATGCTGCCCGCGCCGATCTTGGCGCCGTCCATGACGGTGGCGTTGATGCCGATGAGGCAGTCGTCGCCGATCTCGCAGCCGTGGATCGTGACGTGGTGGGTGATCGAGCAGTTGCGGCCGACGATCGTGGGGGTCTCGTAGCCCACATGGACCATGACGAAGTCCTGCAGGTTGGTGTTTTCGCCGATCTCGACCCGATGGGCCTCGGCGCGGATGACGACGTTGGGCCAGACGGAGGCGCCCCGGGCCAGGCGCACGCGGCTGTGGATCAGGGCGGTATCGTGGATGAAGGCGCCGTCGGCGATCTCCACCTCCGAGCCGAAGACGGCCCCGCCGTCGGAGCTTTCGCGCATGATCGGGCGGGCGGGACGGTCCATGGCGGCGGCTCCTGGTTGCGACAGGGCCGCGCAGCCTCCGGCCTTGAGCGCCCGGCGGCAAGCGGCGACGAGCGTCGAAAGGGGGGAGGACCCCCCTTCCGCCGCCGCCCGCGCCGGGGGCCTCGCGGCCCTGTCGGCGCGGACGAGGGGGCTCTGATCGGCGAAGGGCCCGCCCCAGGGTTTCCGGGGCAGGCCCTCCTGTTCAGTCGGACGTCGCGTCTGAGACGCTCAGTTGGAGCCTTCCAGCAGGCGGCGGGCGATGACCGTCGCCTGGATCTCCGCCGCGCCCTCGAAGATGTTGAGGATGCGGGCGTCGCAGAGCACGCGGGAGATCGGGTATTCCAGCGCGAAGCCGTTGCCGCCGTGGATCTGCAGGCCGTTGTCGGCGGCGGACCAGGCGACGCGGGCGCCGAGCAGCTTGGCCATGCCCGCCTCGAGGTCGCAGCGCCGGTCGGCGTCCTTCTCGCGCGCGGAGAAGTAGGTGAGCTGGCGGGCCACCATGATCTCCACCGCCATCATGGCGAGCTTGGAGTAGACGCGCGGGAACTCGATGAGGGACTTGCCGAACTGCTTGCGGTCCTCGGCGTATTTCATGGCGATTTCCATGGCGCACTGGGCCACGCCCACGGCGCGGGCGGCGGTCTGGATGCGCGCGCTCTCGAAGGTCTGCATGAGCTGCTTGAAGCCCTGGCCCTCGACGCCGCCCAGCAGGTTGTCGCCTTTGACGCGGAAGCCGTCGAAGCCGATCTCGTACTCCTTCATGCCGCGATAGCCGAGCACCTCGATCTCGCCGCCGGTGATGCCTTCGTCGGGGAACATGTTTTCGTCGTCGCCGCGGGTCTTCTCGGCGAGGAACATCGACAGGCCCGAGTAGTTGGAAGTGTCCGGGTCGGTGCGCGCCAGCAGGGTCATCACGTCGGCGCGGGCGCCGTGGGTGATCCAGGTCTTGTTGCCGGTGATCGCCCAGTCGTTGCGGTCCTTGACCGCCCGGGTGCGCAGGGAGCCGCGGTCCGAACCGGTGTTAGGCTCGGTGAAGACGGCCGTCGGCAGGACTTCGGCCGACGCGAACTTTGGCA
>JBCCPD010000524.1:0-2607 GCA_039025075.1 Pseudomonadota bacterium
CGCTGCACGAACTCCTTGGTGCAGCGTCGGGGGGATTTCACGGTCAACATCGCGCTGGTGGAGGCGGGGCGGCCGGTGCTGGGGGTGGTTTATGCACCCGCCAAGGGGCGGTTGTTCCGGACCTTTGCGGGGGGCGGCGCGGAGGAGATCTCGGTGACGCGGGACGGGACGTTGGGGGGGAGGCGACGGCGTTGAGGGTCTCGGCGCCTGGGGAGACGCTGCGCGTCGTTGCGTCGAAATCGCATCGGGATCAGGCGACGGATGATTATATCGCTCGGTATCCCGTGGGGGACTTTTTGAGCGCGGGGTCGTCTTTGAAATTCTGTCTGGTGGCGGCGGGGGAGGCGGATTTTTATCCTCGGCTGGGGCGGACGATGGAGTGGGATACGGCCGCGGGCCACGCGGTGCTGGCGGCGGCGGGGGGGCATGTGGACCGGCTCGATGGGGCGGGGCCGCTGCTTTACGGGAAGGACGGGTGGGACAATCCCTTCTTCGCGGCCTATGCGCCGGGCGTGGAGGTGCTGCCGCTGTGAGGGTCAGCGTGGTGGTGCCGGCGCGCTACGAGAGCTCTCGGTATCCCGGCAAGCCTTTGGTGGAGCTGAGGGGGGCGACGGGGGTCGCGAAGAGCCTGGTGCGGCGGAGCTGGGAGGCGGCTTGCGCGGCGGAGGGCGTGGGCGAAGTGGTCGTGGCCACGGACGACGCGCGGATCGCGGAGCATGCGGCGGGGTTCGGGGCGAAGGTGGCGATGACGCCGCCCGAGTGCCGGAACGGGACGGAGCGGTGCGCGGCGGCGTTGGGGCAGTTGGACGCGCCAGAGGTTGTGGTGAACCTGCAGGGGGATGCGCCGCTGACGCCGCCCTGGTTCGTGGAGGCTTTGGCGGGGGCGATGGAGGCGCCGGAGGTGCAGGTGGCGACACCGGTGCTGCGCTGCGACGCGGCGGCGCATCGGGCGTTTCTGGAGGATCGGGCGGCGGGGCGCGTGGGGGGGACGACGGCGGTGTTCGACGGCGGCGGCCGGGCGCTCTATTTCTCGAAGGAGGTGCTGCCGTACACGGGGCGGGCGTTCGAGGCCGACGAGGTCTGTCCGGTGTTCCATCATGTGGGGGCCTATGCGTATCGGCCGGAGGCTCTTCGCGCCTATGCGGGCTGGGAGGAAGGGCAGCTGGAGGCCTGGGAGGGGCTCGAGCAGCTGAGGTTCCTGGAGCGCGGCGTGCCGGTGACCTGCGTGGAGGTGGCGGCCAAGGGGCGGGTGTTTTGGGAGGTGAACAACCCGGAGGACGTGCCCCGGGTCGAGGCGGCGCTGGCGGCCGCGGGGCTGGCGTGAGCATTCACGGCCTCGTCACGCCCGTTCGTTCATTTGTCTGACGTCTCGGCGACCCGATTCGACGCGGGCCGGGCGGGACCCTGGGGACGACCGGCGGCGCGGACGCGCGCGGCGGGATCAGACGAGACGAGGATGCGATGCAGCGACGCGTGACCAAGGCGATCTTTCCCGTGGCCGGGCTGGGCACGAGGTTCCTGCCGGCGACCAAGGCGATCCCCAAGGAGGTGCTGCCGCTGGTCGACCGCCCTTTGATCCAATACGCCATCGACGAGGCGCGGGCGGCCGGGATCAAGGAATTCATCTTCGTCACCTCCAAGGGCAAGAGCGCGCTGGAGGACTATTTCGACATGAGCCCGGAGCTGGAGCGGGCGCTGGAGGAGAAGGGCAAGGCGGAGCTGCTGGCCGAGGTGCAGAACGCCAACATGCCCTCGGGCGCCATCGCCTATGTGCGGCAGGCGGAGCAGCTGGGCCTGGGCCATGCGGTCTGGTGCGCGCGGCGGCTGGTGGGCTCCGACGAGCCGGTGGCGGTGCTGCTGCCCGACGACGTGATCGACGCGGAGACGCCGTGCCTCGAGCAGATGGTGGAGGCCTATCAGTCCACCGGCGGCTGCATGGTCGCGACCATGGAGGTGAGCGAGGAGGCCACCAAGGCCTATGGCGTGCTGGCGCTGGATCAGACGGAGCCGGAGTTCGGCGGGCGGCTGGTGCGCGCCTCGGGCATGGTGGAGAAGCCGCAGGAGGATCCGCCGTCGAACCTCGCGGTGATCGGGCGGTACATTCTGACGCCGGACGTGCTGACGACGCTGAACGCGGGCAAGCGGGGCGCCGGCGGGGAGATCCAGCTGACCGACGCCATCGCCAACGAGATCTCGGAAGGGCGGGGCGTCTTCGGCTACCGCTTCGCCGGGCAGCGCTACGATTGCGGCTCCAAGGCCGGGTTCCTGGAGGCGACGGTGGCCTTCGGCCTGGCGCGGGAGGATCTGGGGCCGGGGTTCCGGCGGTTCCTCGAAGCCGTGGTGGCGCGCTCGGCCGCGGCGGAATAGGGCGAGCGCCATGGCACGGATCCTGGTGACCGGCGGCGCCGGCTATATCGGCGCGCATGGCTGCAAGGCCCTGCGCGCGTCGGGGCATGAGCCGGTGGTGTTCGACAATTTCCGCACCGGCTGGCGCGAGGCGATCCGGTTCGGCGACGGGGTGGAGGGGGACTTGCTGGACGCGGACGCCCTGCGCGAGGCCTTCGCGCGGGTGAAGCCGGACGCGGTGATGCATTTCGCGGCGCTGTC
>JBCCPD010000525.1:0-2577 GCA_039025075.1 Pseudomonadota bacterium
AACTGCCCGGCCTCGGTGGCGTAGCCGACGACGTTTTCGGAGTTGTCGCCGGTGATCGCGCGCACGATGCGCTCCGCCTCTCCGTCGCCGGGGGCGCCGGCGTCGGGCTCCTTGCGCAAGGCCGGCACGCCGCCGCGGGGGATCACCTGGATGCCGGCGGAGGGCTGGACGGCCTGGATCTCCGCCTCCATCCGCCGCACCTCCGCCATGTAGCGGTCCACCCACTCCTTCGGCGTCTCCGGCGGCGCGCAGCGGATGTCGGTGGTGAACCACGCGTCGAGGGCGGTGATGTTGCCGGCCGTGCCGCCCTGGATGATCCCGCAATGGAGCGTCGTGTAGGGCGGCGTGTAGGCCTCCGCCGCCGCGGTGCGGGGCGCGGCGGCGGCGTTCTCGGCCATCCGCTCATGCATCCAGGTCACCAGCCGCGCCGCCGTCATCACCGCCGAGACGCCGGCATGGCAGAGCGAGGAGTGCACTTCGAAGCCGCGCACCTTGGTGGTGAAGCCCGCGGTCCCCTTGTGGGCGCTGACGGTCTTCATCATCGACGGCTCCCCGATGATCGCGCCGGCGGCCTTGGGCAGCGTCCGCGACATCTCGGCGATCATCGGCGGGGCGCCGATGCAGCCGACTTCTTCATCGTAGCTCAGCGCGATCTGGATCGGCTTCTTTATTCCAGCCTTCAGAGCCTGGGGCACCACCGCCAGGGCCAAGGCGTCGAAGCCCTTCATGTCGCAGGTTCCGCGGCCGAAGAGCTTGCCGTCCTTTTCGGTCAGCGTGAAAGGATCGGTGCTCCAGGGCTGGCCCTCCACCGGCACGCAGTCGGTGTGGCCGGACAGGACCACGCCGCCCGCCTCCATCGGCCCGACATTGGCGTAGAGGCTCGCCTTATCGCCGGTGTCGTCGGGCACCAGATGCGACTCCACCCCATGGCCTGCGAGGTAGTCCCTGACGAAGTGGATCAGCGGCAGGTTCGATTTGGCGGAGGTCGTGTCGAACGAGACCAGCTTCTCCAGCATCTCCCGCGGGGTGTAGGTCTCAGGCATGCAGGCTCTCCAGGCGGCATCGGATTTCCCCGCACGGTGGGGCGCGGGCGCGGAGGCGTCAAGCGAGCGGCCGCCATCGGTCGCAGCGTTATGCATTGCGATGCGGCGGGAATCGGTGTTGGCTGCCTTGGAACGGTCCAAAACAAAGTCGGTCCGACAGGGTATGAACAGTTTTTCGGCACGCGCCTCCGGCGTCGGAGCGCCCCTTTGAGCGCGAACGCCCCGGCGCCTTCGCCGGCCGACGCGGGGTCGGCGGCCCAACCTCTCCAAAAGGTCGAGAGCCTGCGGTCCGTCTTCGGCCTCCGCGCCGGCCCCTCTTCCACGGCATTGCAGGCGATTTGCGCTCGGCCGATCCGCGCGCCGCGTCCGCCCCGGGGCTCTGCGGCCCTCTGCGGCGTCGCCGCGCAGCGCCGGCTCGCACCCTTTCCCAGAGTTCCGCGAGACCGTCGGCAGGCGGCTCGCGGCCTGCCGCCTCGTCCAAGCGGGGCGAGCGTCACGTCCGGCCCCAAGGCCGCCGCCCTCAGATGCGGTCCGGGCCATCTCCAGCAACAGGGAGCACCAACCCCATGCGAACCATGCCGAAACTGCTCGCCGGCGCCGCCGCGCTGGCGCTGCTCGCCAGCCCGGCCGCGGCCGAGCGAGGCTCGGCCGGCCAGGTCAACATCATCTACTGGCAGGCCCCGTCGATCCTGAACCCGTTCCTGTCGGGCGGCACCAAGGACGTGGAGAGCTCGTCGCTCGTGATCGAGCCCCTCGCCCGCTACAACGAAGTCGGCGAGATGGTGCCCTGGCTGGTCGACGAGATCCCGACCGTCGAGAACGGCGGCGTCAGCGAAGACCTGACCACGATCACCTGGAAGCTCTCCGAGGGCATCTTGTGGTCGGACGGCACGCCCCTGACGGCGGCGGACGCGGTGTTCACCGCCGAGTACTGCATGGACCCGACCGGCGGCTGCCAGCAGCTGGCCGCGTTCAACGACGTGGAGTCGGTCGAGGCGGTGGATGATCTGACCATCAAGATCACCTTCACCAAGCCCAAGCCGTTCCCCTACGGCCCCTTCGTCGGCGCCCAGTCGCCGATCATCCAGGCCGCGCAGTTCGCCGACTGCATGGGCATCAACGCGCCCAACTGCACCGACGAGAACTTCGGCCCCATCGGCACCGGCCCCTTCGTCGTCACCGACTTCAAGCCCAACGACGTCGTCACCTTCGAGGCGAACCCCAACTACCGCGATCCGGCCAAGCCGGCCTTCGCGACCGTGCTTTTCAAGGGCGGCGGCGACGCGGCCTCGGCGGCGCGCTCGGTGCTCGAGACGGGCGAGTTCGACTACGCCTGGAACCTGCAGGTGGAGCCGGAGATCCTTTCCCAGATGGAAGCGGCCGGCAAAGGCACGGTCATCTCCTCCTTCGGCACGTCGGTGGAGCGCATCCACACCAACTTCACCAACCCCGACCCGAGCTTGGGCGACAAGCGCTCGACGCTTGAGGGCGGGCCGCACCCGTTCCTGGCCGATCCGGCGGTGACCAAGGCGCT
>JBCCPD010000526.1:0-2576 GCA_039025075.1 Pseudomonadota bacterium
CGTGGTGCTGAACAAGGTGGACAAGCCGGAGGCGGACCCGGACCGGGCGCGGCGAACAAATCAAAGACCTCGTCGAGCGCCCGGTCCGGGTCCGCCTCCGGCTTGTCCACCTTGTTCAGCACCACGATGGGCCGCAGGCCGAGCCCCAGCGCCTTCTGCGTGACGAACTTGGTCTGCGGCATCGGCCCTTCGGCCGCGTCCACCAGCAGGATCACGCCGTCGACCATGCTCAGAATGCGCTCCACCTCCCCGCCGAAATCGGCGTGGCCGGGCGTGTCGACGATGTTGATCCGCGCGCCCCCCCATTCGACGGAGGTGCATTTGGCGAGGATCGTGATCCCCCGCTCCCGCTCCAGATCGTTGGAATCCATCGCCCGCTCCGCCACCGCCTGGTTCTCGCGGAACGCGCCGGACTGGCGCAGCATCTGGTCCACCAGCGTAGTCTTGCCGTGGTCGACATGCGCGATGATCGCGATGTTGCGCAGCTCCATCGGGGGGCTCCTGACAGGTTTTTGTCGAGAAAGACGGGAGGTTTCGTCGGGCAGATGGCCCGGTTTCGCGCCTGCGGCAAGAAAATTCGTGGCCGGGAGGCGCCCCGCCCGCCGCTCGACGCTCAAGCGCCGCGCCTGCTCCCAGCGCCGAAACCTCGAAAACCAGAGCTCACGGGGCGACGCGCCCGAACGCCGCCCCTCCCCCTTCGCCCGCCCTTTCCGCTGGATCGCCTTTCGCGCCTGCGGCATGCTTCCGATCAGCGCAGCCTCAGGGAGATCGCCCCATGCCCCTCGCCCCCGTCGTCTCCCGCCTCTCCGCCGCGGCCGCCTTCGCTCTCGCGTTCGCCGCGCAGCCCGCGCAGGCGCTCATGGCGACGCTGGAAAGCGGCGGCGTCTTCAATTCCGGAACCTCGCTCGACGGTCAGGATCTGACCGGGGTCGCGTTCTCCTTCGTCGCGACCTTCGACGCCGAGGACGGCGTGCAGTTCATCGGCGAGCAGTACGCCTACCAGGCCGGCGTGGCGTTTCAGATCGAGGGCGTCGGCGAGGCGACCTCGGTTCCGGGCGCGGACCTCTTCGCCTACCTGATCAGCGGGTCGACCTTCCAGGTCGGCCTCACCGACGAGGCGTTCGAGTCCGGCTTTCTGTCGGTCTACGACGTCGCCGCCCCGCCCTTCGCGGCCTCGGCGCCCACCTCCTCGGTCCTCACGGGGCTCGTCGACCTCACCACGGCCAGCGGCTTGAGCTTCCAGACCGATGCGGGCCCCTTCTTCATCGGCGAGGTCTTCACCGGGGCTCAGACCTCGCGCCTCGCGGTGGCCGAGCCGGGAACGCCGCCCTCCGGCGAGGTCCCGCTTCCCGCCGCAGGCGCGCTCCTGGTCGCAGCCCTCGGCGGCCTCGCCCTTGTGCGCCGCCGCGGCGCGTGAGCGCATCGCCCGACGCGAAAGCTGCTGCATCCACGCATTCAGAATTGTAAATGTGAAAGCGAAAACAGCCTCTTAAGGCCGTGTCCACGCGTGGACGCCCTGCGCGCGCCCTACCGCGACAGCACCTCCAGCGACGCGATCCGCCCGTCGATCTCGTCGATCTGAGCGTCATACCGCGGGTCCTCCACGTCGCCATAGGCCGCGGCGAACTCCTGCTCGGACAAGAACGACGGCAGCCCGGCGATGGAGGGCATCACCGCCGCCTCCGTCTCCATCACCGACAGCATCCAAGACAGCCCCCGCGGCCCCGCCCCCAGCGCCTGTTCGGCGAAGGCGATCCCGGCCCGGTCCGCCGCCACGTCGTCGAAGGAAAAGCCCGAGCCGCCGGCCCGCCCCGCATCCACCAGCTCCTTCACCTCGCCCAGCCCCCAGCTGACGGAGGACCCCCCCACCGCCGCGAACGCCGCCGACAACGTGAAGTGCTTGCGCAGGTCGTCGCGCCCGCCCAGCGTCGTGCCGGCGCAGGGCGAGGCCGGCGCCCCCTCCGCGGCCATCCTCCCCGCCACCGTCTCCATGGCCGACCGGTCGCCGCAATGGGCGGCGAGCGCCAGCAGCGCCGCGCGCACGTCGCGCCGGGCGGTCAGCGCGCCCGGATGCCCCTCGGCGGCGACCCGGGCCAAGGCGAAGCGCAGCCAGGGCAGGGCGGAGCCGCCGCCCGGCAGATCGCCCCGCTGCGCCGCCGCCTGCATCGCGGCGTAATGCGCCCGCGCCGCCTCGCCGCCCGCCAGACCCGCGGCCTCCCGCGCGCCGGCGGCCGCGCGGCTGAACAGGCTGTCCTCGCCCGCGCCGCCGGTGTCGACCACCGCCGTCACTTCGCCGGGCCGGGTGCGCAGCGCCTGCACGCTGTCGAACAGCATCGAGCCGACGTCCTCGGTCGTGCTCCAGTCCAGAGCCGTGCGCAGGGTCGCCACGGCGAAGGCCGGCGGCACGTCCACGCGGCCGAAGCGCACCAGCGTCGGCTCCAGCCCCAAAGGCGACGGAACGATGCGGCTCCCCAGCTTCACCCAGGCCGAGGGGATCATCGGCAGCGGCACGCTCAACGCCACGTCCAGCCGGTCCTCCTCGGCCGTGGTGCGCCCGCGCAGGCCGGGCAGGGCCC
>JBCCPD010000527.1:0-2552 GCA_039025075.1 Pseudomonadota bacterium
CCCGCCGCCTCAAGGCCGAGCCGGCCTGAAGAAGGCCGGTCGCTCCGCTGCGCTGCGCGAGCCTTGACCCGGCGGACGACTCGGCTTCGCAGGCATGCCGCGCGCCAGGCCCGCTCCGCGTAGGGCGAGGGTCTGCCCACCTGCCCAAGGGGAGTTCGGGCGGGGCCGCCTTTCGCGCGCAGCGCGGAACAGGGCCCTCCAGGGCTCCCGCACGCTTCACTCCGCAACGTCCGCGCGCTACCCCGCCCCCATGAAAACCCTGACGCCCATCGACCCGGCCGAGATCGACGACGCCTCCCTCCTCCTCGCCCTCAACCGCGCCAACGAGGCCGAGCTTTCGCCGCTCTCCGCCGCCGACCTCCGCGCTCTCGTCGAAACCAGCTTCCTCGCCCTGACCACGCCGGACCGCGCCGCCTTCCTCATCGCCTTCGACCAGGACGCCCCCTACGCCTCCCCCAACTTCCTGTGGTTCAAGGCCCGCTATCCCAGCTTCGCCTATGTCGACCGCATCGCAGTCTCGGCCCAAGCCCGCGGCCGCGGCGTCGCCCGCGCCCTCTACGAAGCGCTCTTCGAGGCCGCCCGCGCCGCCGGCCGCGACGCCGTCGTCTGCGAGGTCAACGCCGACCCGCCCAACCCCGCCTCCGACGCTTTCCACGCCGCCCTAGGCTTCGCCCCTGTCGGCGAGGCCCGGCTCGAGGACCGCGGCAAGACCGTCCGCTACTTCCGCCGCCCCCTCTGACCCCCGAAAAGCGAAAAGGCCGGCGGCCCAAGCCGCCGGCCCTTCGCCGGGAGGAACAGAGAGGCACGCGTCCGAAGCGGCAGGAGGGTCCGCTCCAGGCCGACCGGCTCAGGCCGTCCGCGCGCCCGTCGCCTGCGAGGTCCGCGCCGCCGGCGCCTCAGCCGCCGCGCCGCGCATCCACGCGCCCAGCGCCGCGAAGGCGCCCCGAACCGCCTTGGACCGCTCCACGCGACCCTGGTTCAGATAAGCCCGATACAGGTCGTTCGACGCGACGTAACGAGCGGCGGCGGTCTCATTCATCTTGCTCATCGTAAAGCTTCCTTTTACCGTTGCGACCGAGGCGTTTCCCCTGGAGGACCATCACGGGGCGTCGCTTCGCCCTTCGTTGCAGCGGAAGATGGGGCCTCCCGCTGCGATCCGCAAACGAGTCTTCTTCGCAGCTCAGGTAAACCCACCTTGTCTGATACCGACCGCCTCCCGCCCCTCACGGCGCTTCGAGCCTTCGACGCCGCCGCCCGTCACATGAGTTTCGCCAAAGCCTCCGAGGAGCTCTTCGTCACCCCCGCGGCGCTCAGCTACCAGATCAAGCAGCTCGAAACCCATTTCGGACTGCCCCTCTTCCGCCGCCTCAACCGCGCCGTCGAACTCACCGAAGCCGGCCGCGCCCTCGCCGCCCACGCGGCCGAAGGCTTCGCCGCCTTCCGCGCCGGAACCCGCGCCATCGCCCGCCTCTCCGACAGCCGCGCCTTGACCGTCACCGCCGGGCCCGCCTTCACCGCCAAATGGCTCGCCCCCCGCATGTTCCGCTTCGCCGAGGCGCATCCCGAACTCGACCTGCGCTTCGTCGCCGCCCTGCGCGTCATGGACCTCGAAGAGGAAGGCATCGACATCGCCATCCGCTTCGGCCCCGGCGACCGCGAAAAGGACGCCTACGTCCTGCCGCTGGAGCAGGACTGGCTGACCCCCATGTGCACGCCCGAACAGGCCGAGGCCCTCAAAAGCCCCCAGGACCTGATCGGCCGCATCCTCCTCCATGACGACAGCCTCAAGATGCACGAGGCCTGGCGCGGCATCGCCCGCGACTGGCCCGCCTGGTTCAAGCGCGCCAAGGTCGAGGGCGGCGAGCCCGACCGCGGCCCGCGCTTCTCCAACGCCGACCACGCGCTCGACGCTGCCATCGACGGCAGCGGCGTGGTGCTCGGCCGGCTCCTGCTGGCCGAGCGCGACCTCACCGCCGGCCGCCTCGTCGTGCCCTTCGCCGATCAGGTCATGCCCATCGCCGCCACCTATCGCTTCGTGACGCCTCCGGGGTGGGAAAAGCGCCCCGGCGTCGTCGCCTTCCGCGAATGGCTGATTTCGGAAATCGCGCGCAGCCACGACTCCATCGCGCCCTACCTGCCCGACGGCGCCCGCGCCGCCAAAACCGCCGCCGCGCGCCGGTGAAGGCCCCCTCCATCCAGCCCCCGCCTTCCGGCCCGTTCCGTCCAGCCCCATCGTCCCGGCTCCAGCGATCCGCCTCCAGGCCCGCCCGCCGAGGCCAGGACGCCCCCGCGGCGGCCGGTCGACCGACCGCGCGCCTCGCGCGGCCGCACGAGCCGGACCGGGCGGGGTCTCCCGAACCCGAACGCCGCCGTCACCCGAGGCTCACCTAAGTGGCGGAAACGCCTCAAAGGGAACCGAGGCCCGCCATGATCGACCTGCAAAACCCATCATAAGGTCGTCGGGTTCGTCCTGACGACCCGGCCCGGCGCGTCGTCCTCAAAGCCCCCCTCTGATCGGCGGCGCGCCGGGCGCATCCTCGCCCTCGCCAAGC
>JBCCPD010000528.1:0-2523 GCA_039025075.1 Pseudomonadota bacterium
CCACCTTCTCGTCGAAGCCGGGCTTGGTGTTGAGGCCCGTGCCGACCGCCGTGCCGCCCTGGGCGAGGAAGTAGATGTTGTCGAGCGCCTGATCGACGCGGACGATGCCTTGGCGCACCTGATGGGCGTAGCCGCTGAACTCCTGGCCGAGCGTGAGCGGCGTCGCGTCCTGCGTATGCGTGCGCCCGATCTTGATGATCTTGGCAAACGCTTCGGCCTTCGCCTCCAGCGCATCGCCGAGCTTGGTGAGCCCCGGGATCAGCACCGCATGTGCGGTCATGGCGGCGGCGATGTGCATCGCGGTCGGGAAGGTGTCGTTTGAGCTTTGCGAGCGGTTGACGTGGTCGTTGGGATGGACCGGCGACTTAGAGCCCATCTCGCCGCCCAGGATCTCGATCGCGCGGTTCGAGATCACCTCGTTGGCGTTCATGTTCGACTGGGTGCCCGAGCCCGTCTGCCACACGACCAGCGGAAAATGATCGTCCAGCTTGCCCTCATGAACCTCCGTCGCCGCCGCGACGATGGCCTCGCCGAGCTCCTTTTCGATGGCCCCCAGCGACAGGTTCGCCTCCGCCGCCGCCCGCTTCACCACGCCCAGCGCCCGCACCACGGCCACCGGCTGCTTCTCCCACCCGATCGGGAAGTTGAGGATCGAGCGCTGCGTCTGCGCGCCCCAATAGCGGTCCGCGGGAACCTCCAAGGGGCCGAAGCTGTCGGTCTCGGTGCGGGTGGCGGTCATGGCGCTCTCCTGACGCTTGGCGAAGTCAGGGCGAGGCATACCGTCGTATGCAACAGGCGCCAACGGCGACCTTCGGGCGCTGCCGGCTCGGGCTCAGCCCTTGCGGAACCGATCCAGACTCACGACCTCGCCGCCGCCGCGCGGCGGATCGGGCTCGTCGTCGTCCTCGTCGTTCTCTTCCTCGGCCGCGCCTTCGGCCCGCGAGGGCGTCAGCCCCAGCGCCTCTTCCAAGGCCGGGCCGTCGTCCTCGTCCTCGTCCGAATCGTGGGGGTCGAACTTCAAGCCGAACTCGGCGGAAGGATCGACGAAGGTCAGCACCGCGTCGAACGGCACCGTCAGCATGGCCGAGCGGTTCGAAAAGCTCAGCCCGATGGAGAACCGGTCCGGCGTCACCGCCAGGTCCCAATACTCGTGCTGCACGACGATGGTGATCTCCTCGGGGAACTGCTCGCGCAGCCAGTCGGGCATGTCGACGCCGGGATGGCGGGTGTCGAAGCCGATGTAGAAATGGTGGCTTCCCGGCAGCCCGTTCTGCGCCGCGAAGCCAAGCGACTCGCGCACCACCGCGCGCAAGGCGCGCTGCATCATGCGGGCGTAGTCGAAAGCGTCGTCGCTGGTGGCGGCCATGGCGGTCGTCCCCGAGTCCTTCGCCGGGGACCTTAAACGATTCGTCCGATGTGGGAAGCTGGCTCCTGAACGTCCGGTCGGCGGAGCGTCCGGGCCCAAGTGCGAAGGAGGTTAGGTGCAGGCTTCTGTTGCCAGGCGCCTGCGAGTCCCGCCTGAAGCTGCTAAGCCTCAGGACTTAGGTTTCGATGGAAACCGCTGCATTACGCAGCGACGGCCACCGGAGCACGGTTGTCATTGGCAACTGTACATTTTGCGCCGATAACGGTGGCGGCCTGCCGAATGAAAGCCACGTCTTTACACGTCCGTCGATCCTGTTTCGGCCCCTTCCATCCCGTCCATGACCGGGAGATGCTGGTGGAGCCGCCGGGTACCGCCCCCGGGTCCGATCCGCTTATTCCACGCGCGTTTATCACCATAGTCCGGTTGCCCGGACACCCACGGACATAACGCGCCGCGCAGGGGATTTGAAGGGGGCGATCGCCGGCAATCCGATCCATCGGCCCCGAAATTCGCCGGCGTCCAGACATTCAAAATATTGAGTTTGATCGCCTTTTCAGACGCTTGCGCCGGCGTCCACGCGTGGACGCCCTCCAGAGTCGCCTCACCCCCGGCCGAACCCTGCCAGCCAGTCCAGCATCGCCCGATGATGGATCGCCAGGGACCGCTCCACCGCCGGCAGCCCCTCCGCCGGCGCGCACCACGCGGCGATGGAGCCCGGCACGGCCACCGGCCGCCCCAGCGCCGCCCCCAGCATCCGCCCCATCTGCAGCGTGCAGGGGAAGGCCAGATGGGCGTAGGTCGGCCCCCCGCCAGGGGCCAAGGGCGCGCTCGGCAGCAGCGCCTCCAGCCGCTCCAGCGCCGCCTCGACGCCCGCCGCCGCGCCCTCAATCTCCGCCTCCGAAGCCTCGCGCTTCACCAGCGGAAAGAACGCCCGGATCGACGCCTCGACCCGCGCATCATGGAAGCCCAGCAGCGCCCGCATCCGCGCCCGCCCCACCGGGTCCTCGGGCCGCAACGCCGGCGCCGGCGCCACGTCCGCCAGCCACTCGCAGATCGCGTTCGACTCGTGCAGCGCCGCCCCGTCCACGGTCAGCCCCGGCACCGAGCCCGCCGGCACGATCGCCCGATAGGCCGGCGACCCGTAGCCCCCCGCCGGC